>JAQSCR010000637.1 GCA_029945495.1 Pseudolabrys sp.
AACTTTGCGCGCGGCCCTTGGCGGCCGCCGATTATCTCAAGATAGCGCATGAATTTCACACGCTGATCGTCGATCACATTCCGGTCATGGATTTTTCCCGCCGCAACGAGGCCAAGCGTTTCATCATCCTGATCGATACCTTGTACGATCATGCGGTGAAGCTTTTGGCCTCGGCCGAGGCGCAGCCGGAGCAGCTTTACACGGGCACCGAAGGCTTTGAGGCCAACGAGTTCAAGCGCACCGCGTCGCGCCTGTTCGAAATGCGTTCGCAGTCTTACCTTGGGCTGCCGCACGGACCGCGCGTGGCGGAGAGTTGGTCGGACAAGATCGCCGAGACTTAGTTTTTTGTTTTTGCGCATCGTCTTGTCCGAAAGCCGGTACCCGCTTTTCGGGGTCATGCGCTAAAAACTCGACCAGATCAGCAGCGCCACGACGACCGCCATCAGTCCGGTCGCCAGCCAGCCAAGAACCGTCAGCCAGAGTGGCAGCGCCAAGCCCGCTTCGCGCTTGTTCGAGACCACGATCATGGTCGCTATCATGATCGGCACCGCGACGATGCCGTTGATGACGGCGGTCCAGAACAGCATGGCGATCGGGTCGATATTGGTCAGCAGCAGTGCCGCACCGCCGATCGTCGCGGCGGCGACGATTGCATAAAAGCCGATGGCGCGGTTTGCCGGCAATTCGAGGCTGCCGCGTATCTTGAACACTTCCGCCACTGCATAGGCCGCCGAACCGGCCAGCACCGGCACCGCCAGCAGGCCGGTGCCGATAATGCCGAGCGCGAACAACGCGAACGCAAACGGGCCGCCGACCGGCCGCAAGGCTTCGGCGGCTTGCGCCGCGGTATCGATGCGGGTGACTCCATGCAGGTGCAACGTTGCCGCCGTCGTCACGATGATGAAGAAGGCGACGAGATTGGAAGCGATCATCCCGACCCAGGTATCGATTGAAATCGTCCTGAACGAATTCTTCTTTGGCTCATTGCGGCGATGCTGCGCACGATGGCTGAGCCGGGATTCTTCCGCTTCCTGCGAGGCCTGCCAGAAAAACAGGTAAGGGCTGATCGTGGTGCCGAAGATCGCGACGACCATCAGGATCATGTCGTGATCGAGCTTGATATACGGAATGAATGTCGAGCGGGCAACCTCGCCCCACGGCACATTCACGGTGAAGGCCGCCGCGACGTAAAACAGCAGCACCATCGTCATGAACTTCAGGATGCCGGCGTAGCGGTGATACGGAATGACGACTTCGGCGATCAGGCAAACGATGCCGAAGATCCCGGCGTACACCAGGGCCGAGCCGCCAACGACAAGACGCAGCGCTTCGCCCATGGCCGCGAGGTCGGCGGCGATATTGATGGTGTTGGCGATCAGCAGCGACGCCACCAGGGGATAAAGCACCACCGCCGGCAACACCTTGGCGATGTTGCGGGCGAGTCCCTGGCGGGTGTTCCAGCCGATCACCGCGCTGATGATCTGGATCGCCACCATGAACGGCAGTGTCAAGAACAGCGTCCAGGTCAGGCCAAAGCCGAACTGGGCACCGGCTTGTGAATAAGTGGCGATGCCGCTCGGATCGTCGTCAGCGGCGCCGGTGACCAGGCCCGGTCCGAGCGCGCGGCCGAGGCTGCGCAGAAAACTTCGCGATTCGCTCACAGTTGCTCCCCAGACACGTCGTGCCGCCGATTTGACCTAAACCTAACGCGTGGCCCTTGATCGAGCCCATTGATGCCTTCGCTTTGGTCGAAAAATTTACGGCAAAACCCCTGGACTCGCGACCGCAGCTCTGGTGGTATAATGTATACACGATTGGATTTACCCCGAGTCGTATTGCTGCACTACAGCAAAATGGCTAAGCACCATGCGGCCGCGCCCCGCGGCAGCAGCAAAGAGTTTTCCCATCATGGCGCGTAATAAAATTGCTCTGATCGGCGCAGGCCAGATCGGCGGCACGCTCGCCCACCTCATCGGTCTCAAGCAGCTCGGCGACGTCGTCATGTTCGACGTCATGGAAGGCATCCCGCAAGGCAAGTCGCTCGATATCGCGCAGTCCTCGCCGGTCAACAAGTTCGATGCCAAGTTCACCGGCGCCAACACCTACGAAGCGATCGACGGCGCCGATGTCTGCATCGTCACCGCCGGCGTGCCGCGCAAGCCCGGCATGAGCCGCGACGATCTTCTCGATATCAATCTGAAGGTCATGGGCCAGGTCGGCGCCGGCATCAAGAAGTATGCGCCGAACGCCTTTGTCATCTGCATCACCAACCCGCTCGACGCGATGGTGTGGGCGCTGCAGAAGTCCTGCGAACTGCCGCAGCAGAAGGTCGTCGGCATGGCCGGCGTACTCGATAGCGCGCGCTTCCGCTATTTCCTTGCCGACGAGTTCAACGTCTCGGTCGAGGACGTCACCGCCTTCGTGCTCGGCGGTCACGGCGACACCATGGTGCCGCTGACGCGCTACTCGACGGTCGCCGGCATTCCGGTGCCCGATCTGATCAAGATGGGCTGGACCACACAGGCGCGCATCGACGAAATTGTCAAGCGCACCGCCAATGGCGGCGCCGAGATCGTCAACCTGTTGAAGACCGGCTCGGCCTTCTACGCGCCGGCGGCTTCTGCGATTGCCATGGCGGAAAGCTACCTGCTCGACAAGAAGCGCGTGCTGCCTTGCGCCGCCTGGCTCAACGGCGAATACGGCGTCAAGGATCTCTATGTCGGCGTGCCGGTTGTGATCGGCGCCAAGGGCGTCGAGCGCGTTGTCGAAGTTGAATTCTCCGGAGCCGAGCGCGGCGCCTTCGAAAAGTCGGTGGCGTCGGTGCAGGGTCTGGTCGATGCGTGCAAAAAGATCGCGCCGGCGCTTGCGGGCTGATGAATGAACAAACCGTCCGCCAAAAGCGGACGGTTTGTTTTCGCAAAGCGTCGGGCATAAAGGGGTAGGGACCGCCGAATGAACATTCATGAGTATCAAGCGAAAGCTGTCCTGAAAGAATTCGGCGTCCCGGTGCCGCGCGGCGTGCCCGCCTTCACCGTCGATGAAGCGCTCAAGGGCGCCAAGGAACTCGGCGGCCCGGTCTGGGTGGTGAAAGCCCAGATTCATGCCGGCGGCCGCGGCAAGGCCGGCGGCGTCAAGGTGGTAAAATCCATCGACGACGTGAAGACCGAAGCGACCCGCATTCTCGGCTCGACCTTGGTCACGCATCAGACCGGACCTGCCGGCAAGAAGGTCAACCGGCTCTATATCGAAGAAGGCTCGGCCATCGACCGCGAGTTCTACCTGTCGGCTTTGGTCGACCGCGAAACCTCGCGCGTGGCTTTCGTCGTCTCGACCGAAGGCGGCATGGACATCGAGCAGGTCGCGCACGACACGCCGGAAAAAATCATCACCTTCTCGGTCGATCCGGCCACCGGCCTGATGCCGCACCATTCGCGCCAGGTCGCGCAGGCGCTCAAGCTGACCGGCGATCTCGCCAAGCAGATCGGCGACATTCTGCCGAAGCTGTATCTGGCCTTCACCAGCAAGGACATGTCCATGCTGGAGATCAATCCGCTGGTGGTGACCAAGGACAACAAGCTGATCTGCCTCGACGCCAAAGTCGATTTCGACGGCAACGCGCTTTATCGCCACCCCGACGTGGTGGCGCTGCGCGACCTCACCGAGGAAGACGAGAAGGAAGTCGAGGCGTCGAAATACGACCTCAACTACATCGCGCTCGACGGCTCGATCGGCTGCATGGTCAATGGCGCCGGCCTGGCGATGGCCTCGATGGACATCATCAAGCTGTACGGCTCGTCGCCGGCCAACTTCCTCGACGTCGGCGGGTCGGCGACCAAGGAAAAGGTCACCGCCGCGTTCAAGATCATCACGTCGGACCCGAACGTGAAGGGCATTCTGGTCAACATCTTCGGCGGCATCATGAAGTGCGATGTGATCGCCGAGGGCGTCGTCGCCGCGGTCAAGGAAGTCGGTTTGAAGGTGCCGCTGGTCGTGCGCCTGGAAGGCACCAATGTCGAACTCGGCAAGAAGATCATCAAGGAATCGGGGCTCAACGTCACGTCCGGTGACGACCTCGACGACGCCGCGCAAAAAATTGTCAAAGCCGTGAAGGAGGCCGCATAAATGGCTATCCTCATCGACAAGAACACCAAGGTCATCTGCCAGGGCTTCACCGGCAAGAACGGCACCTTTCATTCCGAGCAGGCGGTCGCCTACGGCACTAAAATGGTCGGCGGCACCTCGCCGGGCAAAGGCGGCACGACGCATCTCAATCTGCCGGTGTTCGACACCGTCACCGAAGCGCGCGAGAAGACCGGCTGCGACGCCAGCGTCATCTACGTGCCGCCGCCGGGCGCGGCCGACGCCATTTGCGAAGCCATCCAGGCCGAGATCCCGCTGATCGTCTGCATCACCGAAGGCATTCCGGTGCTGGACATGGTCAAGGTCAAGCGCTCGCTGTCCGGTTCGAAGTCGCGGCTGATCGGGCCGAACTGCCCGGGCGTCATGACCGCCGGCGAATGCAAGATCGGCATCATGCCGGGCAACATCTTCAAGCCCGGCAAGGTCGGCATCGTGTCGCGCTCCGGCACGCTGACCTATGAAGCCGTGTTCCAGACGACGCGCGAAGGCCTCGGCCAGACCTCGGCCGTCGGCATCGGCGGCGATCCGGTCAAGGGCACCGAGTTCATCGACATGCTGGAGATGTTCCTCGCCGATCCGAAGACCGAATCGATCGTCATGATCGGCGAAATCGGCGGCTCCGCTGAAGAGGACGCCGCGCAATTTCTGATCGACGAAGCCAAGCGCGGCCGCAAGAAGCCGATGGTCGGCTTCATCGCCGGCCGCACCGCGCCTCCGGGCCGCCGCATGGGTCATGCCGGCGCAATCATTTCCGGCGGCAAGGGCGATGCCGAATCCAAGATCGCCGCGATGGAAGCGGCCGGCATCAAGGTGTCGCCGTCGCCGGCGCGCATAGGCAAGACTTTGGTCGAAGTGCTGAAGGGCTAAAGCGCCAATGAGTTCTCGCGGCGTGGCGCCTGGCGCCACGCCGTTTTTTATTGTCCGAAATAATACGACGCCAGCGCGCCGAGACTGATGCAAGCGCCGATCGCCAGCCGCAGCGGCTGGTGCCAGTTCGTACGCACCGCCGGCGCGGTCGCCAGCACGATGAACGGCAAAAACACCAGGACGTAACGCGAGGAGAACTGATGCGTAATCTTGGCATTCGAGAGAATGCCGAGCAGCGCCATGCTGCCGGCAAAGCGCATCAGCCAGTTCGTCCGCTCCTGCCACACATAGCAGGCGAAGCAGCCGACAAAACAGATCGCCGACAGCGACAATAAAAAACCGAAGCCGGTCGCAATGGCGGCGGTGAGTTGTTCGCTTGAAAACGGTCGGACAAGTGACGCCATGGGAACTGTCGTGTGGCCTGTTGCCAGCGAAAGCGGAATGCTTGCGAGCGTGGCAGCGGCGAGGAGGCGCTTGCGCTGCCACAGGACGCCGAAGATCTCCGGCGCGAACAACAGGACGATCAACCCGGCATAGCCGGCGCTGCGCATGGCATTGGCCGGCGAGAAGCCGTCGCTGCTCCAGGCCGATTTTGGCGGGATCAGTCCGCCCCAGACGATGAAGACAGGGCCTGCGATCAGCGCCACGACCGCGCCAATGACGGCAATCCGTAAAAGGTCGTGCCGGCGAAAGGCGGGCGGCCAGCCGAATGCGAGCGTAAGGGCCGGCAGCATCGCCAGATAATTCTGCCGGCCAAGAACGGCGACCGCGATTGTCTCGCCGCAGCCGATGGCGGGCAGCCATGCAGGCGCTTTCGCGTTCGGCTCGCGCGCCAACGTCAACAGAAACACCGAGACCATGATGAAAAACAGCGCCGGCATTTCGGTCAGTGCCATGCCGGCCGACACGCCGACGGTGGGCAGCGTGGTCAGGCTGGCGGCCAGCAAAGCGGGGGAGGGCGCGGCCGCCGCGCTTCGGTCCGCGCTTGTCGCAAGGATGCGCCAAATCAGGATTGCGACTGCTGCCAGCAGGGCGACGTTGATGAAGCGCAGCCAGGGAAAGGCACGGCCGAACAGCCAATCGTTGGCGGCGAAGAGAAGCGTGAAAGTCGGCCCGGCGGCGCCGGGAAATTCGCGCAGGAACTCCAGCGAAAGACCCTGACGGTTCAGCAGGTAGATCGTGTAGAGAAACCACTGCTCGTCGTAAACCGGCTGGTGGGGCGAGGCGGCAACGAGCGCGCACAAAACGACGTTGGCCGAGACGACCACAAGCCAGTTCCAGGTCTTCAAGCCGTCGTCGCTCGGTCGGCTGGTGAACAAATCGCCCTCTTCTCCATGTCAGGCGTCAAACCGGAACACAGGCTAGCGAGGTTTTCGCGTTTTTGTCAGTCTATCGGCCGGCTACAACTTTCCGACACACCCGAACCCGCCTCCGGCCGCAGCGGCGCTCCGGCGTAAATTTTCGCAACAATCGATCAAGCAACCGATGTATGAGATGCCGATCCGAGTAACCCGAAGTAGTGAATTCATGATTCATTCTTTGGTCTTTTGTAGACTTAACTACGTCATAAATTGGTTTAAGACTGCGCCCGTCGGCAACGGCTGCCAGGCCGTCCGACGTCAACTGATCCGACCAAGTCGGCACCGTTCTAGCTGGGGGACGGGCTCCGATTTCCGGATAGCCAAGCGCTAACAAATGCGCGGCCCTCGCCACGCGCCAGGATGAACACCTATGTCCCGCCAAGACGCCAACGCCGCCTTCGCCCGCACCTCATTCCTCTACGGCGGCAATGCCGCCTACATCGAAGACCTCTACGCCAAATACGAGGCCGACCCGGCTTCGGTCGATGCCGAGTGGCGGACGTTTTTCGAAGCGCTGAGGGATGAAGGTACTGACGTCACCAAGGCCGCCCAAGGCGCTTCCTGGAAGAAGCCGAACTGGCCGCTGCGCCCGA
>JAQSCR010000638.1 GCA_029945495.1 Pseudolabrys sp.
CCTTCGCGAAGCCCGCTTCGGCGGGCGAAGGAAGGTCGGACAAGATCATGCGCAAGGAAATATGAGTTGCTGAAACCAGGCTCCACTATCGGCATTCTCGGCGGCGGCCAGCTCGGCCGCATGCTGGCGCTTAGCGCCGCACGGCTCGGGCTGCATTGCCATATCTATTCGCCGGAGAAGGACTCCGGCGCCTTCGAAGTGGTGCGCGCCTCGACTTGCGCGGCTTACGACGACGAAGTCGCGCTAGCGAAATTCGCCAACAGCGTCGACGTCATCACTTATGAATTTGAAAATATTCCGGCGAAAACCGCCGCGTTCCTTGCCAAGCGCAAGCCGGTCTATCCCGATCCGCATGTACTGGAACTGACGCAGGACCGGCTGATCGAAAAGAACTTCATCGACGGCCTGAAGATCGCGGTCGCGCCTTACGCGCCGGTGCATTCGGCGTCGCAACTGATGAAGGGCATCGAGAAGGTCGGCCTGCCCGCCGTTCTCAAGACCACGACCATGGGCTATGACGGCAAGGGCCAGATCAAGATCATGCCGGGCGACGACGCCAATGCGGCGTGGCGCAAATTGAAAAACGCGCCGTGCATTCTGGAGGGCTTCGTCAACTTCGAACGCGAAGTCTCGGTCGTTGCCGCGCGTTCCGCCGACGGCAAGGTCGAATGCTTCGAGGTGACCGAGAACGAGCACCGCGATCACATTCTGAAAATCTCCACCGTGCCGGCCAAGGTGTCGCCGGCGCTGGCGACCGAAGCCAAGCGCATCGCCACCAAGATCGCCAAGGCGTTCGATTATGTCGGCGTGCTGGCGGTCGAGATGTTCGTCGTCAAGGCGCAAGAAAAAGGGAAAGCCAAGCAGGCGGTGCTGGTCAACGAGATCGCGCCGCGCGTTCACAACTCCGGGCACTGGACCATCGATGGCGCGACCGTCTCGCAATTCGAGCAGCATATCCGCGCGGTCGCCGGCTGGCCTTTGGCCAGGCCGATCCGGCTCGGCCGCAAGGTCGAGATGATCAACCTGATCGGCGCCGAAGTGCACGACCTCGCCGACTGGTTGGCGACGCCGGGAACCTCGGTGCATCTCTACGGCAAGACCGAGGCGCGGGCGGGCCGCAAAATGGGGCACGTGACGCGGGTTTATCCGAAGTAGTATAAGTTCCATCCAGCAACTCTGGAGGGCACCTTCGTGACACCCCGCTTTCCCGACCGCCTGCTTCTGCCGCTCGCGTTCGACCCGGCGCGGCTGGCCGCCGACATGGACGCGATTTCGTCCGGTGGTTGGGTCGCGCATTTCGTCCAACAGAACTACGACGGCGACTGGAGCGTCATCCCGCTGCGAGGCCCCGCGGGCGCGCGCCACCCGGTGCAGATGATCTATTCCGACCCGACCTGCCCCGATTACGCGGACACGCCGCTCCTCGCGGCAGCACCCTATCTGCGCGACGTGCTGGGCCGGTTCGCCTGCCCGCTCCAGGCGGTGCGGCTGATGCGGCTTTCGCCCGGCTCGCTCATCAAGGAGCACCGCGACCTCGACCTCGCCTTTGAGGATGGCACCGTCCGCATCCATATACCGGTGACCACCAATGACGGCGTCGATTTCCGCCTCAACGGCAGCCGCTGCGCGATGGAGGCGGGTTCCGCCTGGTACCTGCGCCTGTCCGACCCGCACAAAGTGGCCAACCGGGGCGACAGCGACCGGGTCCACCTGGTGATCGACGCCACCGTCAATGACTGGGTGCGGGACCTGTTCGAGCGGGCTTTAGCCACCGAACCCGGCCGGGCGGCGTAGAAATCACAAGGTTTTCCGGGACTTTTAGACGCCCGCCCCCCTCCCTATATAAGGAAACAGGCGGGAGACCGCCTGGAATCGCGGTTTTTGGCGCGTTCCAATAGACTCACCCAAACAAGTCTGCTAAAGCCACCCGACTCAAAGAGCCCGTTTTGCTTGGTCAATCCGTGGCTTTTGACCGAAATTCGATCTCCACCAACGAAGGAGCATGCGTGCAAGTTCTCGTTCGCGATAATAACGTCGACCAAGCCCTCAAGGCGCTCAAGAAGAAGATGCAGCGTGAGGGCATTTTCCGCGAGATGAAGCTTCGCGGCCATTACGAAAAGCCGTCGGAAAAGAAGGCGCGCGAAAAGGCCGAGGCCATCCGCCGCGCCCGCAAGCTGGCGCGCAAGAAGATGCAGCGCGAAGGTTTGCTGCCGATGAAGCCGCGGATCATTCCGGGCGCCGCTGGCCCGGGTGCCGGTGGTCCGGGTGGCGCAGGCGGCCGTGGTGGCCGTGGTGGCGCCGGCGGTCCGCCGCGCTTCTAAATTCCGCTACTGATTTCGTTGCAAAGCGCGGGTCCACAAGGCCCGCGCTTTTTGCGTTTCAGCCGCGAAAAAATGCCGTCTATGCGCCGCTGTTAAAGTAAACGAACCGGTAATTTAACCGATTGCAAACCACGTTTCGCTATTCCTGAGGCGGGCCGAATGGCGAAGCCATTCGTTCGCGGGAAGTATCCCGTCGGAAATTTGTTATTTTGAGGGGCAGTGTGAATTTGGCTTGTACGAAGCGCGCCGCCACGACCTCGCGGCCCACTGCATGACCCCGCAAGCCACTTTAGACACCATCATCCTTTTGACCGGAGCGATCGAGGCCGCCGCGCTGGCCGGCGTGCTGGGCATTCGCGATCCGCGCCTCGATGTTCGCCACGTCGCCTCGCTGGAAGAACTCGACGCTCTCGCCCCGGCCGATTTGGCGGGGGCGCGACTGATCGCCTTCTCGACCGACGTGATCGTGCCGCCGCGCATTCTCGACGTGCTCGGCTACGGCGCCTACAATTTTCATCCCGGCCCGCCGAATTATCCGGGTTGGGGTTCGGCGCATTTCGCGACTTACGACCGGGCCACGACGTTCGGCGTCACCGCCCATGTCATGCTGGAAAAGGTCGATGCCGGGCCGATCATCGGCGTCGAATTGTTCTGCATTCCGCCCGACACGACGGCGGTGCGGCTCGAGCAGCTGGCCTTCGTCGCGCTGGCGCGGATTTTCTGGAATTTGGCGCAGGTGCTGACGCTGAGCGAAGCGCCCGCGGTGCTGCCGGTGGCCTGCAGCGGCCGCAAGACCACGCGGCGCCTGTATGAGGAATTCCGCGCGGTGCCGCCGTCGGTGGCCAAGGACGATCTCGATCGCCGGGTTGCGGCGTTCGGCGCAAGCGACGCCGGCGACGGCCTCACCGTGACGCTGCACGGCCACAAGTTTCGCTACGTCGCGCCGGACGCCGATCCGCAGGCCGAAGAACGGGAAATGCTGGCGGTCGAACGGTTCGCCAAAAGCGCCTGACGCCGCGCGCCGGACAGCTCTACAGCGACTTGACGATGCTTTCGGTCATCTTCTTGGCGTCGCCGAGAAGCATCATGGTGTTGTCGCGGTAGAACAGCGGATTGTCGATGCCGGCATAGCCGGACGCCAGCGAGCGCTTGATGAACATCACCGTGCTGGCCTTCCAGACCTGCAGCACCGGCATGCCGTAAATGGGCGAGGTCTTGTCTTCCTCAGCCGCCGGATTGGTGACGTCGTTGGCGCCGATGACGAAAGCGATGTCGGCCTGGGCGAATTCGGAGTTGATGTCTTCCAGCTCGAACACTTCGTCGTAGGGCACGTTGGCCTCGGCCAAGAGCACGTTCATGTGGCCGGGCATGCGGCCAGCGACCGGGTGGATGGCGTACTTCACCTCGACGCCTTCCTTCTTCAGCCGGTCGGCCATCTCGCGCAGCGCATGCTGCGCCTGCGCCACCGCCATGCCGTAGCCCGGCACGATGATGACCTTTTGCGCGTTCTTCATGATGTAGGCGGCGTCTTCCGCCGAGCCGAGCTTGACCGGGCGCTGTTCGACAGCGCCGCCGGCCGCAGCGGTCTCGCCGCCGAAGCCGCCGAGGATGACCGAGACGAACGAGCGGTTCATCGCGTGGCACATGATGTAGGACAGGATCGCGCCGGACGAGCCGACCAGCGCGCCGGTAATGATCAGCGCCGAATTGCCGAGCGTGAAGCCGATGCCGGCTGCGGCCCAGCCGGAATAGGAATTCAGCATCGAGATGACGACAGGCATGTCGGCGCCGCCGATCATCAGCACGCCGAGCGCCAGCGCCAGCGCGGTAATGAGCCAGAAGTCGAGCGCGCTCTGCGAGACGTAGAAGCCGTAGATGAAGAACACCAAGGCGAGCGCGATGGCGATGTTGATGTAATGGCGGAACGGCAACATGATCGGCGCGCCGCTCATGCGCGCGGACAATTTCAGGAAGGCGATTACCGAGCCGGTAAACGTCAAAGCGCCGATGGCGACGCCGAGCGCCATTTCGATCAGGCTGGCCTGGTGGATGTGGCCTTCGCTGCCGATGTCGAACGCCGCCGGCGCGTAGAACGCGCCCGCCGCCACCAGCACCGCCGCCATGCCGACCAGCGAATGAAAGGCTGCGACCAGTTCCGGCATCGACGTCATCGGAACTTTACGCGCGATCACCGCGCCGACGCCGCCGCCGATGGCAATGCCGCCGATCACCAGCACCCAGCCGATCGTATCGGTCGGTGGATGCGCGGCGAGCGTGGTCAGCACCGCGATGGTCATGCCGATCATGCCGAGCATGTTGCCCATGCGGCTCGAGGCCGGGCTCGACAGCCCGCGCAGCGCCTGAATGAACAGGACGCCGGCGACGAGGTAGAGCAGCGCGGCTAGATTGGCTGACACAGTGAGCTCCTATGATCCAGGCCGAGGTTCGAGCAGAGTAACATTAGGAACGCATCAAGTGACAAACGCTGCCCAAGCGCGATTTGAATGGCGCGCCGCGCTGTACAGTCACTTTGCCGTTTTCCAACACCATTATGCACCCAAATATCTTGGCGCCGCTCAGCCTTGCGACGCCTTCCGTGCGCACCGGCGCCGTGTATGCTGCGATCTTTTTCGTACGGTCGCGGAACAACGTGTCCATCGCCACGCAGGTCGATTGCGCATTCGGCTTCAACGGTCCGGCAAGCGTCATTTTAGCGCCGAGCGCGCTCGGCCTTTCAACAAGCTGCTTGCACTCTGCGAGATCCGCCGGCGTCACGCGGGCCACAACTTCCGCCATTTCGTTGGCAACCACCGGACGCTCGGTCGTCTCTACGTGCGTGGCAATCTGCTCCTTGCTGGCACAACCGGTCAGCATGGTCGCGACGAGCAAGACCGCCACTCTGATAAACGCGCGGGGCGGATTCATTTCTTCTTCTTTTGGTACATCGCCAACATGCGCGAGGTGACCAGGAAGCCGCCGAAAATATTGATCGAGGCGAAGATCAAGGCGACGAAGCCGAACATGCGCGCCCACAGCGGGCCGCTGTCGTTGACCGCGAGCGGCACACCGACCGCGAGCAAGGCGCCGACGACGATCACCGAGGAGATGGCGTTGGTCACCGACATCAGCGGCGTATGCAGCGCCGGCGTCACCGACCAGACGACGTAATAGCCGACGAATACGGCGAGCACGAAGATCGACAGCCGGAAGACGAAGGGATCGACGACGTTTGCGATATGGTCCATGTCAGAAGCTCCGTCCTATTCTGTCATTCCGGGGCGCGAGCAAAGCTCGCGAACCCGGAATCCAGAAACAAGCTCAGCGTATGCATCTGGATTCCGGGTCCGGCGCTATGCGCCGTCCCGGAATGACCAGACATTATGTGGTTAGCGTTCATGCACTAGGCCGCCGTCTTCGGCATAAAATTCGGATGGATGATAGCGCCGTCGCGGGTCAGCGCGGTGCCCTTGATGATCTCGTCGTCCCAATTGATCGCAATCGTCTTTTCCTTCTTGTCGATCATGGTCTCGACGAAGGTGTAGAGGTTCTTGGCGTACAGCGCGGAGGCGGACGCGGCCAGCCTGCCCGGCACGTTGAGATAGCCGACGATCTTGGCCGGGCCGACGACGGCGATTTCGCCGGGCTTGGCGCCCTCGACATTGCCGCCGCGCTCGACCGCGAGATCGATGATCACCGAGCCCGGACGCATCGAGTGCACCATTTCGCTGGTGATCAGCCGCGGCGCCGGACGGCCCGGGATCAGTGCGGTGGTGATGACGATGTCCTGCTTCTTGATGTGCTCGGCGGTGAGCGCGGCCTGCTTGGCCTGATATTCCGCCGACATCGGCTTGGCGTAGCCGCCCGCGGTCTGCGCATTCTTGAATTCCTCGTCCTCGACCGCCAGGAACTTGGCGCCAAGACTTTCGACCTGCTCCTTGGTGGCGGGGCGCACGTCGGTGGCGGTGACGACGGCGCCCAGGCGGCGCGCGGTGGCGATCGCCTGCAGGCCGGCGACGCCGACGCCCATGACGAACACCTTGGCTGCCGGTACGGTGCCGGCCGCGGTCATCATCATCGGCAGCGCCCGGCCATATTGCTCGGCGGCGTCGATCACGGCGCGATAACCGGCGAGATTGGCCTGGCTGGAGAGAACGTCCATCGACTGCGCGCGGGTGATACGCGGCATCAGCTCCATGGCGAAGGCGATCAGCCCGGCATCGGCCATCTGCTTGAGCGCGGCTTCGTTGCCGTAAGGGTCCATGATGGCGATGACCAGCGCGCCTTTCTTGTAGGCGGCCAGTTCACTGGGCGCCGGACGGCGCACCTTCAGGACAATATCGGCATCCTTGGTGACGTCTTCGCCAATGGTCGCGCCGGCAGCCTCAAAATCGGCGTCCGGAATGCCGGCGGCGACGCCGGCACCGCGGGCAATCACGATGTCGGCGCCGAGCGCCTTGAATTTCTTGACGGTTTCGGGCGTCGCCGCGACGCGCGGCTCCTGGGCTTCGGTTTCACGCGTAACGGCAATTCGCATCCACGCCCCCCGCTGCGCCGGCTGTCATCAGCCGGGCGAGTTCGCCCGGCACCGGTCCCAATTCTTGGAATTATGCGCTAGTGCGACAGCCCGGTG
>JAQSCR010000639.1 GCA_029945495.1 Pseudolabrys sp.
AACCCATTTCGTCATTCCGGGGCGCGAATGTAATGAGCGAACCCGGAATCCAGTGCAACACGGACACGTTCGCGATCCGGCCCTGGATTCCGGGTTCGCGGGCGAGTGGCCGCGCCCCGGAATGACGGATTAAACCGCATTCAGCCAGCCGAAGCGGATCGGGTAGCCCTCGCCGCCGAGCAGGCTCATGGTCTCGTACAAAGGCAGGCCGACGACGTTGCTGTAGGAGCCGACCAGCTTGACGATGAAAGTGCCGGCGATGCCCTGCGCGGCATAGCCGCCGGCCTTGCCGCGCCATTCGCCGGAGGCGAGATACGATTCGATGTCCTCGGCCGACAGCCGCTTGAAGCGCACCCGCGTTTCCACCAGGCGCTGGCGGAACGTCTCCTTCGGCGTCACCAGGCAGATCGAGGTGTAGACGCGGTGATTGCGGCCCGACAACAGCCGCAGGCATTGCTGCGCCTCGTCGAGCAACTCGGCCTTGGGCAGAATACGGCGGCCGACCGCGACCACCGTGTCGGCGGCGAGGATGAAGGAACCGCGCAATTCGTCGTCGAGCCGGATGTTGTTGAGCGCCACTTCCGCCTTTTCGCGGGCCAGCCGGTTGGCATAGGCGCGCGGAATCTCGCCGCGCTTCGGCGTCTCGTCGACATCGGAGGGCTTGAGCGCGTCGGGCTCGATGCCGGCCTGGTTGACCAAGGCGAGGCGCCGCGGCGAACCGGAAGCGAGCACGAATTTGGGGCGGCCGATCATCTGATTTCGCTGCGATACTTTAGTGAAAAACGGTGCGAATGGCGGCGGAAACTAGCGGAACGGGGGTGGATTCGCAAACTTCACTCATTCCCCCCGCCCGCCCTGCCGAAACGCTTGCGGATTTGCGCCATCAGCGTGTCGCGGACCTCGCGATAGGCTTCCAGCCGCTGTTCGCGGCTGCCCTCGATGCCGGTCGGGTCGACGGTCGGCCAGTATTCGACTTGCGCCGCGACGGTGCGGGTCAGATCCAGCGCCTTGTGATGCGCCGGCGGCGACAGAGTGACGATCAGATCGAAATTCAGCCCTTCGAGGTCTTCCAACTCCTCGAAGTCGATCGGTTTGTGCCGGGAGATGTCGATGCCGACCTCTTCCATCACCGCGACCGCGAACGGATCGAGCTCGCCCTTCTGCACGCCGGCGGAGGCGACATAGATCGACTTGCCGAGCAATTGCGCGAACAGACCGGCCGCCATCGGCGAACGCACCGCGTTCATGCCGCAGGCGAACAACACCGCCTGGGGCTTCGACGGGCGCTCGGATGGGACCATCGAATGATCAACCCTTCCAGTGCAGCACGCAGATGAGGGTGAACAGCCGGCGCGCGGTATCGAGATCAACGGCGACCTTGTCCTTCAGCCGCTCGATCAGAATATTGGAGCCGTCGTTGTGGATGCCGCGCCGGCCCATGTCGATGGCCTCGATCTTGTCGGGCGTCGCGGTGCGGATCGCCTGATAATAGCTGTCGCAGATCATGTAGTAGTCTTTGACGATGCGGCGCAAAGGCGACAGCGAGAACAGATGCGCGACCACCGGCGTGCCGTCCTCGAGACGGATGTCGAACACCAGGCGGTTGTCGTTGATCGACAGATGCAGCGCATAAGGCCCGCCGCTATGACCGACCGGCGCGAAATAATTCTGCTCGAGCAGATCGTAGATGGCGATGGTGCGCTCGTGCTCGACATCCGGGTTGGAGCGACCAATCGACGCCTCGTCGAGCGTGACCGAGACCAGGCGCTGTTTCGACGCAACCGACGGTGGTTTGGCGGGGCTCATGTCAGGAGCTTGGCAGGTTGAGCCGGATCGCCACCGAACGCGCATGCGCATCGAGGCCCTCGGCCTTGCCGAGCGCCATCGCCGCCGGCCCCAGCGCGCGCAGCTGCTCGGGCCCGCACTTCAGGAGCGACGTGCGCTTCATGAAATCGAGGACGCCGAGGCCGGACGAGAAGCGCGCCGAGCGCGCCGTCGGCAGCACGTGATTGGAGCCGGCGACATAGTCGCCGATTGCTTCCGGCGTATGCGCGCCGATAAAGATCGCGCCGGCATTGCGAATGCGGTCGACATATTTATCGGCGTCGGCGCAGGCGATCTCGAGATGCTCCGGCGCCAGCCGGTCGACCAGCGCGATCGCATCGTCGAGGTGAGCGACGGTGATGATGGCGCCGAAGTCGCGCCATGACGCGCTGGCGACACTGGCGCGCGGCAGGGTCATCAACTGCGACGTCACCGCCGCTTCGACCTCGACCGCCAGTCCGGCGTCGTCGGTGATCAGGATCGATTGCGCACTGGCGTCGTGCTCGGCTTGCGCCATCAGATCGGCGGCAATCCAGTTCGCATTGCCGGTCTTGTCGGCGAGGATCAGCACTTCCGAGGGACCGGCGATCATATCGATGCCGACGGTGCCGAACACCAGCCGCTTGGCCGCCGCGACATAGGCGTTGCCGGGGCCGACGATCTTCGACACTGGCGCAATCGTCTCGGTGCCATAGGCGAGCGCGGCCACCGCCTGCGCGCCGCCGATGCGATAGACCTCGTCGACGCCGGCGAGATTGGCCGCGGCCAGCACCAAAGGATTGAGCTTGCCATCCGGCGACGGCACCACCATGACGAGGCGTTCACAGCCGGCGACCTTGGCCGGCACCGCGTTCATCAGCACCGACGACGGATAGGCGGCGGTGCCGCCCGGCACATAAAGGCCGACGGCTTGAATGGCGGTCCAGCGGGTGCCGAGCTCGACGCCGACGTCGTCGGTGAAGCGGTCGTCCTTCGGCTTTTGGCGGCGGTGATAGGCCTCGATGCGGTCGCGGGCGAGCTTGAGCGCGGCCCAAGCCTGCGGATCGCAAGCGGCGGCGGCGCCGTCGATCTCGGCGGCGCTGACGCGCAAGGTGGCGGGGGTCAGCGTCAGGCGGTCGAATTTGGCGGTCAGTTCGATCAGCGCCTTGTCGCCGCGCGCCTGGACGTCGCCGATGATGGCGCGGACGGCCTGCTCGACGTCCGGCGCAGCCTCGCGCTTGACCGTGAGGAAGGCGCGGAAACGGGCTTCAAAGTCCGGGTCGGTGCTGTCGAGACGAATGGGCATATCAGGTCAATGGCGCGCAGCGACGGGAACGTCAACCTTGGGCCGCGGCAGGCCTAGGCTTTGTCGGCGGCGGCATGAGCCGGGCACTTAGCCGCCGTCCAGACCGGCCCGAGATCGACCAGTTCGGCCTCCAGGCATTCGACCTCAAGCCGGAGCACGGCGCCGCCCGAGAAGATCAGCGACACCACGCCGGAGGGCGTGTCGGTTTCCGTGAATTCGACGGCCAGCAGGTTGAGGACGGCATCCTTGCCGGCCGGATCCAGGCTGCGGCATTTGCAGGACAGCACCCGCTCGAAGCGCAAGGCCGAGCGCCGGCGGCGATATTCCGGCCGGTCCGCAGTGGTCGTCCCTTGGGCGCTTTCCCAATCGAAGCGATTGAGCGCCACCACCACGCGCTTTTCGGCCGGCCGCCAGAGGACGTCGGCGGCTTTGAGCACAGCGTCCTGCAGGTGGGTCGAGACCACCTCAAGGTCCTCCTCGTCGAGGACCGCGAATTTCAACTGGTCCGGCGCCTGGCTCATGGACGTCTCTCGCTCCCGTCCCGAAAACTTAAGGACGCCGTCCCGCAGCCGCAAGGTCACCCCACCCGCTCATTCCCGCGCAAGCGGGAATCCAGCCTTATAAGACAATGTTTTTTGTCTCTGGATCCCCGCCTTCGCGGGGATGAGCGGAGACAGGTTAGAAAGCCGGCTCCATGCCAGCCTCCAGCCAGCGCGGCCGGGTGGCCTTGTCGGTGAGGAAGTTCAGGAACGCCTTCGCCGCCTCGGGCTTGGTGCTGCCGGCATGGATGGCGGCCGAATACATGTTCTTGAAGTTCAATTCGCCCGGCAGCGGGCCGACGATGGTGACGCCCTTCACCGGCAGCGCTTCGCTTATCAGCGTGGTGGCCAAGGCGGCGCGGCCTTCGGCGACCGCGGCGGCCACATCGTAACCGCCCTTGCACAGCACCGCCTTCTTATTGATGGCCTCAGTGATGCCGAGCTTTTCCAGCAGCGCAGCAAACATGATGCCGCCGGAGCCGCCGGCTTTCGGATCGGTCCAGGCGACCGAGGGTGCTGCCAGCAGCGCCTGCTTGAAGGCCCCGGGCGTGGAAATATCCGGCCGCGGCGCGCCGTCGCGGACGATGACGCCGGTGACGGTCGAAGCGAGATCGATGGCGCTGCCGACTTTCAGCAGATTGAGGTTGTCGAGCGCGGCGATGCCGGATTGCGACAGCATGATGAGGTCGGTTTCCTCGCCGGCCTTGATGCGGTCGCCTTGCGCGCCGGCGGTGCCGAAATTCAGATTGAGCTTGATGCCGCTCTTGGTGCCGCTCTTGCGCTCGAAATCGGCGCCGAGCGCCACCACCATCACCTTCACGGCGCCGGCGGACATGATTTTGATTTCGGTGGTCACGGCATTGCTCCTTTACGAGCTGATGCGCTCGATGGTGGCGCCGCAGCGCGACAGTTTTTCCTCGAGGCGCTCGAAACCGCGGTCGAGATGATAGACGCGGTTGACCATGGTCTCGCCTTCGGCGGCCAAGGCCGCAATCACCAGCGACACGGACGCGCGCAAGTCAGTCGCCATCACCGGCGCGCCCTTGAGGCGCTTGACGCCCTCGATGGTCGCGGTCTCGCCGTCGAGATGGATATGCGCGCCGAGCCGGGCCAGTTCCTGCACGTGCATGAAGCGGTTTTCGAATATCGTCTCGGTGATGTGCGAGGTGCCGTCGGCCAAGGACATCAGCGCCATCAACTGCGCCTGCAGATCGGTCGGGAAACCAGGAAACGGCGCAGTCGTCACATCGACCGGCTTCAAGGCCGAGCCGTTGCGGGCAACGCGGATGCCTTCGTTGGTCGGCGTCACCGTGGTGCCGGTCCTGGCCAGCACGTCGAGCGCCGACTGCAGCAATTCCGGCCGCGTGTTCTGCAACAGCACGTCGCCGCCGGTCATCGCCACGGCCATGGCGTAAGTGCCAGTCTCGATGCGGTCAGGCAGCACCGCGTGGCGCGCGCCGTTGAGCTTAGTGACGCCTTCGACGACGAGACGCGAGGTGCCGATGCCGGAGACATTGGCGCCCATCTTGTTGAGGCAGTCGGCGACGTCGCCGATTTCGGGCTCGCGCGCGGCGTTGTCGATCACGGTGGTGCCGCGGGCCAGCACCGCCGCCATCAGCGCGACATGGGTGCCGCTCACCGTCACCTTGGGGAATTTGATTTCGCCGCCGCGCAGGCCATGAGGCGCGCGGGCGATGACGTAGCCGCCTTCGATCTCGATTTCGGCGCCCAGCTTCTCCAGCGCCATGATCAGCAAGTCGACCGGCCGCGTGCCGATGGCGCAGCCGCCCGGCATCGATACCTTGGCCTCGCCCATGCGCGCCAAAAGCGGCGCGATCACCCAGAAGCTCGCGCGCATGGTCGAGACCAGCTCATAGGGCGCGGTGGTGTCGACGATGGTCTTGGCCGAGATGTGCAAGGTGCGGCCCGAGGCCGGCTCGTCGCCGGGCCGCTTGCCGGCGATCATGATGTCGACGCCATGATTGCCGAGGATCCGTTGCAGCTGGATGACGTCGGCGAGGCGCGGCACGTTTTCGAGAACGAGCGTGTCCGCGGTCAGCAGGCTGGCGATCATCAAGGGCAGCGTGGCGTTCTTGGCGCCCGAAATCGGGATCGTGCCATTGAGGCGCTGTCCGCCAACGATGCGTATCCGGTCCATTCGCGCCCCGCGCCCAGATCGCGATCAAGACCGCGACCGATTGAAATTGAGATCCAGGCCGTTCTATGGACCGCCGGATGCCTTCCTGCAAAGCACAATATGCCGAAGGGTTACCACCCTCGCCCGCCAAATACGGCGAAAGTCGGACTCTGTTCCCCTCCCCCCACGCGCTCTTGCGTGTGGCGGGGAGGGGCTAGGGGTGGGGGCGATTGGTGACGGCGCAAGAAACAGCCCCCCACCCAGGTTCGCATCGCTTATGCGATGCAAACCCACCCTCCCCGCCGCTTCGCGGGGGGAGGGATAAGAAAGAGATTAGGCGTTTTCATCACCAGACGTGATTTTGCTGTCCCCGGGCTCGGTTTGCGCCTCCCGGCCGCGTTCATTTGCGCCGCGGGCGCGCTCTTGCGCCTTGCGCCGGCGCAGATTTTCCCGTAGCGCAGCGGCCAGCCGCGCGTCGCGGCTGTTGGGTGCGCCGGATTTCTTCTGCTTTTTGCCGCTTTCGTCGCCCGTCATGGCCTTCATTATCGGCCGGACGGTCCGATTGACAAGTTCACGCAAAATTCAGGGCTGGACAGGTAGTTACCTTGCATCCTACAGGGGCGTTGTGGCAGTTTCCGCCGCGTTCCGCTCCCCGCGCCGCCGGGTGAGACTAAAGCTGCCGTAGCTCAGTGGTAGAGCACCTCATTGGTAATGAGGAGGTCCACAGTTCGATCCTGTGTGGCAGCACCATTTCCCCTTAAGCTCGCGACCCTCCCCGTTCGCCCGGCCGCCTTCTTCGGTGCCATGGCAAGGGCGACTGCCCTCCGCCATGACACCGGACATTTCACAAGCCGTCAGGCCGCCGCCTGGGCGCGGCCGCGCTTGAGCGAGGCAATCGCCTCGTCGATGGTCTGGACGTCGCCGAAGATCGAATAGAACGTGCGCAAGGTCGCGCCGTGCTCTTCGTCGGTGTAGGTCGCCAGCGCGTCTGGCACCATGGTAACGTTGAAGTTCAGCATCATGGCGTCGCGCGCGGAACTCTCGCAGCACACCTGCGTCGCAGTGCCGCCGATCAGCAGCGTGTC
>JAQSCR010000640.1 GCA_029945495.1 Pseudolabrys sp.
TTGAGCGCCACGATTCGTCGTCGAGATCCATGTCGAGGCCGGGCAGCACCACGGCGCCGTGCGGCAGTTTGGCGATGGTGGCCAGGAGCTTGGCGGTCGCCGGCATCGAGCCGGTGGAGCCGGCGGCGATCACCGGCGCATCGCTGCCGGCCAGGCGTCTGGCTTCGGCTTCGATCAATTTATCGCGCCGCTCGGCCGCTTCGATGGCGCCGCGCTCGCTGCGGATGCCCGGCCAGACTTCGCGTGCGATCTTGAGGAAGTCGAGCGACATCTGCCAGTAGCGGTCGAGATCGTCCGGCACCAGCCCGTCGAGCCTGTCCCAGGCGACCTGCCGGGTCGTCATGTCGTCCATCAGGCGGGCCAGATCGTCGGCCAATCCCAATGCCGCCGGCGGCGTGTTGGCGATTAGCGGCGAGCCTTCGGCGCTGCGCACCGCCGGCGAATTAGCCCATTGCAGGATTAGTTCGGCCAGCAGCAGGCGCCGCTCTAACGGCGCGATCGCTTCCGGCAACGCCAGCGCCTCGGTGCCCGAGCCGGCAAAGACGATCTCGTCTTCGTCCAGATCGCCGAGCGGCACGATGCGCGGCAAAATCGCGGCATCGCCATCGAGGCCATTGAGAAACTGATCGCGGGCGAGGCGACAGGCACGTCTTGTCGGCAGATAGAGCGTGGCGCGGGCCAGCTCAAACGGATCGTTCGAGGCCGGGAATCCAGGGACCAATTTTCCTGTGCGCAAGGCGTCGATCAGCGCCGGCAGAAACGGCGCCGAGGCGGGAATGTTGAAAACATTGGGGCGAGTCACCGGCATCGGCCGGATCATACACGAACCGCGCGTCGAAACACTTGGGCTTACGCGGTCCGCGAACGCCGCGGCGCTACGACCGCTTGGCGCTCGCCAGCACGCGATCGACCATCTGCGGCGCGAGTCCTGAGTAATTGGCCGGGTCGGTCATGCGTTGAATCGCGGCGCGGTCGAAATGCGCGGTGACGGCTGGCTCCGCTGTCAGTGCTTCCGCCAAGGTGCCGCCCTTCTCGTTCACCACGCGGCAGGCGGCATAAACGATGTCGTGCGCTTCCTGCCGGCCGGTGAACGGCGCCATTTGCATCATCACCGCTTCGGCGACGATCAGGCCTTTCGACATGCCAAGATTCTGCGTCATGCGCTTGTCGTCGACGATCAGGCCGCCGAGCGCGAACCTGGCCTGGTTGAGCGCGCCGGCGGTGAGGACGAAGCTTTCCGGAATGGCGATCCATTCGGCGTGCCAGGGGCCGGTGGCGCGCTCGAAATCCTGCACCATCGCGTCCAGCATCAGCCCGGCGTGCTGGCGCACGGCTTTTGACGCGGCCAGCATCAGTTCGGACGAGATCGGATTGCGTTTCTGCGGCATGGTCGAGGAAGCGCCGCGGCCTTTGACGAACGGCTCATAGACTTCGCCGAACTCGGTCGAGGCCATGATCATGATATCGAGCGCGATCTTGCCGAGCGTACCGGTGACCAAAGCGAGATAATTGATGACTTCGGCAAAGCCGTCGCGCGCGACGTGCCAGGTCGACACCGGGATGCCGAGTTTCAATTCCTCGCACAAAGCCGCCTGAACCGCGAAGCCCTTGTCGCCGAGCGAGGCGAGCGTGCCAGCGGCGCCGGCGAATTGACCGACCAGGACGCGCGGCTTCAATTCTTCCAGGCGCACGGCGTGACGGTCGAACATGGCGAGCCAGATCGCCGCCTTGTAGCCGAAGGTGACCGGCAGCGCCTGTTGCAGATGGGTGCGGCCGGCCATCGCGGTGTCGCGGTGCTTGCGCGCCAAGTCGGCGAGAATGCCGCGCAGCGCCGCGATGTCGTCACCGACGATGCGCAATGCGTCGCGCATCTGCAGCACGACGGCGGTGTCCATGATGTCCTGGGTAGTCGCGCCCCAATGGACATAGCGGCCGGCCTCGCCGCATTGCTTCACCAATTGATGCACGACGGGCAGGATCGGGTAGCCGACCAGATCGGTTTCCTCGCGCAGCTTGTCGACGTCGAGGGTGGCGGCATTGGCTAGTTTGGCGATCTCGTCGGCCGCCTGTTGCGGGATGACGCCGGTGCGGGCTTCCGCTTGGGCCAGCGCGATCTCGACTTCGACATAGCGCGCGACCAGAGCGCGGTCGGAGAAGACGTCGCGCATGGCTGAGGTGCCGAAAGCGTCGCGGAACAGAATGGAGTCGAGAACGGTGGTGGATTGCAGAATGCCGGCCATGAAAGGATCCCCTGTTGCGGCGATCCTGTCACACTTTTAGCTGCTGAGTCAGCGCCGGCGCGCCGGGCGGGAAAGTTTAAACGCCGAGCTCGACCAGATCCGCGGGGCCGCCGAGCTTGCGCGGGGCCGGGACGTAACTGTCGCCGATCTGCATCATCGGCCGCGGATTGACGACGATCGAACTGAGGCGGTCGTGCAGCGCCTTGGCCGAGGTCGGCTTGACCAGGAACTCATGCACGCCGGCCTGCAAGGCCTGCACCACCGAGGAGCGGTGCGCGCGGCTGGTCAGCATGATGATCGGCAGGTTCGGGCGCGGGAACACGCCGGGCGAGCGGACGATGCGCATCACTTCCATGCCGTTGAGCAGCGGCATGTCCCAATCGAGCAGCATGACGTCCGGATCGCAGTTGCGGATCTGCTCGAGCGCGGCGAGCCCGTCGGCGGCCTCGATCACCGATTTGGCGCCGAGATTCATCAGCATCATGCGCGTGACGCGGCGCATGTACGAATTGCCGTCCACGATCAGGATGTTGAGGCCCTGGATAAGCTTTTTGATCGGGGTATTTTGCATGGAGCCGGGGTACCGTTTCCTTGTCGCCACCCCGAAAGCTACCGGTAAACCTCTGTCATTTTGCTAAGGTCATTCGTTCAATTTTTCACAATCCCGGTTGAGTCTCGAAATGTTTGACGGCGTTAGCAAATGATTAGGCTAAACTGAGTTGCCAAACCGGCAAGGAATGAGCGCCATGAAACAGCCCGGTCCCGACCATCCGATCGCCATTGCGCCAAGCGGCACACGCGTGCGCGTGCGTTTCGGCAGCAAGGTGGTGGCCGACACGACGGCCGCCCTGATCCTGCGCGAGGCGAGTTATCCCTCTGTTTACTATGTTCCGCGTCACCACGCCGACATGCGCCTGTTTGAGCGCACCGCGCATGCGACGCATTGCCCGTACAAAGGCGACGCCAGCTATTTCACGATTGTCGCGGACGGGCGCCGCGCCGAAAACGCGGTGTGGAGCTACGAGCAACCTTATCCGGCGGTGGCCGAGATCAAGGAGTATCTGGCGTTCTATCCGGACCGCGTCGATGCGATCGAGGTCGGGTAAGCCCGCCTCAATGCATCCTTGGTCCTTTGAGAAATTTGGCGCGGTCGGATGAGTTCACGCGAACGTCGAAGGTGACGCCGTCGCGATGCAGCGTCAGCGGCACTTCGACGCCGGCATCGCCGAGCGCCCAGACCCGCCGATAGAAACCGGCTAGGTTCGAAACTTTTTCGCCGGCGACTGCGACGATCATGTCGCCGGCCCTGATCTCGGCGCGCGCCGCCGGAGCCTTGGCGGCGACGCCGACGGCGACGACGCGATCCTCGGCTTCCGTTGCATAGATGCCGAGCCACGGTCGCACCGGTTTGTTGACGCGGCCGAATTTCGTCAGATCGTCGAGGATCGGCTTCAACAGATCGATCGGAATCGTCATGTTGAGATTTTCCGACTTGGCCTTGCCGCCGCCCTGGCCTTCGCGCACCCGCTCGATCTGCAACGAGCCGATGCCGATCAGATCGCCTTGCGAGGAGATCAAGGCGGTGCCGCCCCAGTTCGGATGCGCCGGGAAAGTAAAGATCGCTTCCTCGAGCAGATATTCCCAATAGCCGGAAAATTCCTGCTTGGCGGCGATGCGGCCGGCGAGCGAGCGGGTGCGGCCGCCGGCGCCGCCGACCACCACGCGTTCGCCGACCGCGGCGGCGTTCGACGAGCCGAGTTCAAGCACCGGCCGAGACGTGCGGCCCACCAGTTGCACCAGGCCGAACCCGGTCTCTCCATCGAAGCCGAGCGGATGGCCCTGCACCACGTTGCCGTCGGCCAGATGCAGCCAGATGGTTTCCGCTTCGGTGATGAGATAGCCGACAGTCAGCACCAGGCCGTTGCCGATCAGCACGCCATTGCCGGCGCGTTCGACGCCGAGCGTGTCGGCGGTGAAAGCGTCGGGCGGAATGATGGAATGCAGGCCGACCACCGCGGACAGCGCCCGCTCGAGATCGTAGCTGTAATCCTCCGGCCGCGGCTGCGCCGACGGGGGAACCTTCCATTCGATCAGCGTCGCCATCGCAGGACCCTCAAATGCCGTCCGCTATATAGGCCGGATCATAGCCGCCGCCAGCGGTCCGAGAAGAGGCAAATTGCGCGTTTGCCACGCCGCGACCGAATGCTTAGGTAGGCAGGATGACCGCACTCTCCATCCTCGATCTATCGCCGGTGTCGGCCGGCTCGACCGGCGCGCAGGCCTTGCGCAATTCGCTCGACCTGGCGCGGCTGGCCGACGGCCTCGGCTTCGTGCGTTATTGGGTGGCCGAACACCATAATATGCCGTCGATCGCCAGCTCCGCGCCCGACATCATGATCGGCCAGATCGCGGCGGCGACCAGCCGCATGCGGGTAGGCTCGGGTGGTGTGATGCTGCCCAACCACGCGCCTTTGATGGTGGCGGAACGCTTCAAAGTGCTCGAGGCCTTGTTTCCCGGCCGCATCGATCTTGGTCTCGGCCGCGCGCCCGGCACCGACCAGGTGACTTCCTATGCACTGCGGCGGCGGCAGGGCATCAGCGAGGAGGATGATTTTCTCGAACGCTTCACTGAATTGATGGCGCTGGAGAACCGCAACCTTCCCGCCGGCCACCCGTTCCACAACGTGCGCGCGATGCCGTCCGATGTGGCGCTGCCGCCGATCTATCTTTTGGGTTCGTCCGACTACAGCGCGCAACTGGCCGGCCAGATCGGCGCCGCCTTTGCCTTCGCGCATCACTTCGCCACCTTCGACGCGGCCGAGGCGATGCGGATCTATCGCGACAGCTTCCGGCCGTCGCCATCGCACGCCAAGCCCTATGCCATTCTCGGCACCCACGTGGTCTGCGCCGACACGGATGCGGAAGCCGAGCGGCTGGCGGCGACCGTCGACCTGAATATTGTGCGCCGCGCCAAAGGCGAATTCCTGCCGCTGGCCTCGCCGGAGGACGCGCTCGCCTTCGACTACACGCCAGTCGACCGCGCCCGCATCGCGCAGAACCGCACGAAATTGTCGGTCGGATCGCCGGCGACGGTGAAGGCGCGGCTGGAGCCGCTGATCGCGTCGACGAAGGCCGACGAGGTCATGGTGACGACGATGATCTACGACCATGCCGCCCGCAAGCATTCCTACGAGCTGCTGGCCAAGACCTTCGTTGCGGTAGATCAATACTGACGGGGGAGCAATCGGCGACACTTTATAAAATGCTGGCGGGAGGAGGAGCGCTCGCATGTTGCCGTCACGCGCCGACATTCGCACCACTGTCATATCGCGGACGCAAGGGTAGCCCCCATGGCGCTCGCGACCGTCCTTTATCTGATCTATCTGTTCACGCCGATCGTGCTGCTGTTTATCGGCTCGTTCGGACATATCTGGTTCAACAGCCTGCTGCCGTCGGGCATGACGCTCGACTGGTATCAGCAGGTCGCGACCGACGGCAGTTTCCAGCGCGCCTTCTGGACGAGCCTGAAAGTCTGCGCGCTGACCTGCATCATCGGCGCCGTCATCGGCACGCCGCTCGCCTATGCAATCTATCGCGCCGCCTCGCAGCAAGTCCGCGCCGCCGCGCGCATCATCTATCTGCTGCCGATCGCGGTACCGCCGCTGGTGCTGGCCTTCGGCTTCATTCTCGTCTTCTCCTCCGACGAACTGCCGTTTCTCGGCAGCCTGTGGATTCTGGTCGGTGGGCATCTGGTGCTGACCTTGCCTTATCTGCTGCACACCTTGATCGGCGACATGCGTCACCTGCGCCTGGCGCAGCAGGAGCTTGCCGCTGAATCGCTCGGCGCCGGCTTCTGGCAGCGCTTCCGCGACATCGTATTGCCGTCGTTGCGCCACAGCCTGGGGTCCGGCTTGATTACGGTGGCGGCGCTGTCGATCGGCGAATTTCAATTGTCCAATCTGGTCGCCGGATTCCTGACGCGGCCTTACCCGGTCGTGCTGTTGCAGGCGTTTTACGGCGCCACCGGCTTTGCCTGCGCCGCCACCGTCGTGCTGCTGGTACTGGCGCTGGCGGCGTCGGCCGGCGGCGCGCTCACCGCGCGCGGTGCGCAAGGCGTGCATGGATTGTCCGCATGAGCGAGCCCGAATACACCATCGCGCTCGAAGGCGTGACCTACACGTATCCCGGCACCGATATCGGTGTGCACGACGTCAATCTCGGCATTCGTCCGGGCGAATTGCTGGCGGTCATCGGCCCGAGCGGCTGCGGCAAGTCGACATTGCTGAAAATCATCGCCGGTTTCGTCCAGCCGTCACATGGCCGCGTCATGATCGGTGGCAAGGATGCCGCGGGCATTCCGCCGCGCCTGCGCAATATCGGCATCGTCTTTCAGGCCTACACTTTGTTTCCGCACATGACCGCCTGGGAAAATGTCGCCTATCCGCTGAAGCTGCGCGGCCAGGACCACGCGGCGCGCAAGGCCAAGGCGGTGGACATTCTCGCGCGTGTCGGCCTCGGCACGCAAT
This sequence comes from Pseudolabrys sp., assembly GCA_029945495.1. Lineage (GTDB taxonomy): Bacteria > Pseudomonadota > Alphaproteobacteria > Rhizobiales > Xanthobacteraceae > Pseudolabrys. The sequence continues at coordinate 6,767 of JAQSCR010000640.1, forward strand.
CGAACAAATTGCCCGGCGAATTGTCCGGCGGGCAACAGCAGCGCGTCGCGCTGGCGCGCGCGCTGGTGTTCGATCCGCAGGCGCTGCTGCTCGACGA
>JAQSCR010000641.1 GCA_029945495.1 Pseudolabrys sp.
TGGCGGCCGGCCGCGCGCTGATCGGCGCGGTGGTGGCGGAGTTCTTCCTGTCGATTGGTGGGCTCGGCTATTACATCCTGTACAATTCACGTTCGTACAAACATGCCGAGGCCTTCGTCGGCGTGCTGCTGCTCGCCGCCTTCGGCGTCTGCTTCGAATTGTTGGTATTCTGGGTCACCAAACGCTTCATGCCCTGGTACCGGCGCGAGGATAAAGCCGCCTGATGAATTCTCGTCCAATTAAAACAGTCATTCCGGGACGGCGCGAAGCGGCGGACCCGGAATCCAGATGCAACTTCTGAATTGGTTTCTGGATTCCGGGTTCGCGGGCAAGAGCCCGCGCCCCGGAATGACAAATTGATAGGGGAAGCCTGCATGTCGTCCGATCCCGTGCTCAATTCGGCGGTCGCCCATTGGGGCGCGCGCTTCGTCGCCAATGGCGTGGTGCTGACCGACTTCGAGGAAGTCACCGCGTCGATGAAATCCTACGCCGACTGGTGCAGCGCCTGGTCGGCGCGCGCCGCGCATCACGAGAGAATCGCGCAAGAGGCGATGGCGAAGAAGCATTTCCTCACCGCCGGCGAAGGCTTCCAGCGCGCCGGCGTCTACTATCACTTCGCGGCGTTCCTGTTCGTCAACGACGTGCCGCAGATGAAGGTCGCGCATCAAAAAGCGATCGCCTGCCGCCAGGCGGCGCTGCCTTATCTGACGCCGCCGGGCGAGCGTGTCGCAATCCCTTACGACGGCACGACGCTCTACGGCATCCTGCGCAAGCCGGCGGGCGTTGCCAAACCGCCGGTGATGGTCATGGCGGTCGGCCTCGACTCGACCAAGGAAGAAACCGACGTCTACGAGGCGCCGTTCCTGGCGCGCGGCATCGCCATTCTGGTGTTCGACGGCCCCGGCCAGGGTGAGGCGCAATACGACCTCGCCATTCGCGGCGACTATGAAGCGCCGGTCAAGGCGGTGATCGACTATATCGGCACGCGCGCCGACCTCGACAGCAACCGCGTCGGCATGTGGGGCGTCAGCCTGGGCGGATATTATGCGCCGCGCGCCGCCGCGTTCGACAAGCGCATCAAAGCCTGCATCGCGCTTGGCGGTCCGTTCAACTGGGGCGCGGCGTGGGACGGTCTGCCGGCGCTGACGCGCGAGGCGTTTCGCGTGCGCAGCCATGCCAAGACGGCGGAGGAGGCGCGACAGAACGCGCAGACCCTGTCGCTGGAAGGCATCGCCGAGAAGATCACCTGTCCCATTTTCATCGTCAACGGCCGGCTCGACCGCATCGTGCCGCCGGGCGACGCCGAGCGGCTGGCGCGCGAGGTCAAGGGTCCGGTCGAGCTGATGATGATCGAGGACGGCAACCACATCGCCAACAACCGCGGCTACCGCTGGCGGTCGCAGAGCGCCGACTGGATGAAGGAGAAGCTGGGATGATCCTTCTTATCCTCTCCCACATGGGGAGAGGGTTAAGAAAGCAAGTGACGCCGTTCACCCCTTCTTCGGGATCGCCACGATCATGTCCAGCTCGACGCGGGCGCCGGGCGATGACAGCTGGTTGATGCAGATCGTCGTCGAGGCCGGCTTCCAGTCGCCGAAGTAAGGCGCCATCGCACGGCTCATGCCATCCATGTCACGAATATCGGTGAGATACTTGGTGATCTTGACGACATCGGTCCATGACGCGCCGACGCTGTCGAGCACTTCCTTAGCCGCCTTCATCGCACGATCGACTTGTTCACCTATGCCATTGGGATGCACGTGCTCTTCGTCGACATGCGGATGAAAGTGATAAAGCGGCGACGGCGTAACGCCGGAGACGAACATCAGGTCGCAGGCGCCGACGATTCGCACCGCCGGTGCATAGGGCATGTCCTTGGCGCGCGCCGGATTGGGCTGAATGGTCTCGACGGTGTAGGTGTTGCTGCTCATGACACTTCTCCTCGGATTTTAAATCAGGCGAGCCGCCAGCGGCCCAGTTTCTTGTCGATGAAATCCTGCGTCTTGGTAACGACGATGCCAAGCGTCGCCAAGACGATCAGCACGGCGAAGACCTGCTCGGTCTCGAGAATCTGTCCCGACAGATAAAGCCGGGCGCCGAGGCCGAATTTACCGACCACCATTTCGGCGGCAACGACAAGAATGATCGAGACGCCGAGGCCGAGGCGAATGCCGGCGAAAATCGACGGGATCGCGCTCGGCAGCAGGACGCGGCGGACGATCTGCTGCGCCGAGGCGCCGAGGTCGCGCGCGGCCAGCACCAGGCCGGGATCGCATTGGCGCACGCCGAGCACGGTGTTGATGACGATCGGGAAGATGGCGCCGAGGAAGCTGATGGTCAGCATGAAGGGGCCGCCGGTGCCGAGCCAGATCACTAGCAACGGTATCAACGTCACCTTCGGCAACGGATACAGCATGGCGATGAACATGTCGGCGATGGCGCGGACGCGGAACGACGTCGCGATCCAGATGCCCAGGCCTGCGCCGACGACGACCGCAAGGCCGAAGCCGGCGAAGATGCGGTAGAGCGTCCAGCCGAGATCGACGATCAGACCGCCGTTGCGGAACATCTCGATCAGCGAGACGACGATCTGTGTCGGGCGCGGCAGATAAAGCGACGACACGCCCGAGACGCGCGCGGCGACCTCCCAGACGATAATGACCATGGCGACCGAGCCCCAGCCAAGCACGCGCTCGTCATCGTACCAGACCCAGCGGGATTTCGGGTCGGGGCTCATGTCAAGCCCCTTCGCTTTCGATGATCATGGCACGCATGACTTCGTCACGCAGCAGGCCGTAGATGCGGTCGAACAACACGCGGTATTGCGGCTCATGCGTCGTGGCGTAGCTGCGCGGGCGCGGCAGCGTGACGTCGATCGTATCGCAGACGCGGCCGGGACGTGCCGTCATCACCACGATCTTGTCGGCGAGGAGGATCGCTTCCTCGATCGAATGGGTGACCAGGATCGCCGTGGTGCCGCTGGTCTCGACCAGCTTGGAGAGCTGCTCCTGCAACACCAGCCGGGTCTGCGCATCGAGCGCACCGAACGGCTCGTCGAGCAGCAGCACGTCCGGCTCCATCACCAGCGCGCGGGCGATGCCGACGCGCTGACGCATGCCGCCGGACAGCTGGCGTGGAAAGCGGTTCTCGAAACCGTTGAGATCGACTGCGGCGATGGCCTTGCGGGCGCGCGCGTCACGCTCGGCGCGCGGCACGCCGGCAAGATCGAGGCCGAAGGCGACGTTTTCAAGAACGGTGAGCCACGGAAACAGATTGAAGGCCTGCCACACCGTTGCCATCGCCGGGCGCGATGTCTCAGCGTCCGAAGCGATTTCGACGAAGCGCAGGCGGCCTTGCGTCGGCTCAAGAAAGCCGCGGGCGATTTGCAGCAGCGTGCTCTTGCCGCAGCCGGAAGGCCCGATCAAAGCGGTGACCTTGCCCGGCTCGAAACGGCAGCTGACGTCCTGCAGCGCCACGGTCGGCGCGTCGGTCTGGGCCCCGAAGGTCAGACCGACGCTGTCGATTTCGACCGCGACAGCGGGACCCGTCATGCCAAGTCCCCTATCAAACGCATCATCAAGGTCCTCAGCCGAATGGATTCGACTTGGTGAGCTGCGCGTTGGCTTCAACGGCCGGTGACAGATCGAACAGCTGTTCTTTCGTCACGGAGCCGCTGACCAGCTTCATGGTGTCGGTCCAGAATTTGCCCTGCGCCATGCACGAATCGACGTTGGGCATGCCGTCTTCGTTGAACCAGGTCCAACGCGGCGCGGCGGCTTCGATCAATGCCGGCGGCACCTTGGTCGCCTCGTTTATGATCTTGATGATGGCCGGGTCCTTGGCCGCAGCGGCCTTGTTATAAAGCCGGCCGGCATAGGTGTGCACCATCGCGAAGCGCACGGCGGCCGACTTGTTCTCGGCGAGGTACTTCGTCGACATCGCCCAGCAGGCCAGTTGCGTGCTCGGTTCAATGTCCCAGCCGGCGCAGATCAGTTTGCCGAAGCTGTTCTTCTCGACCAGGAAGCCAAGCGGCAGCGGGATATTGGCAACATCCGCCTGTCCGGCACCCATCGCCTTGACGATGTCGGGATAGCCGAGGCCGGTGTTCCAGGTGACGTCGGTGCGCGGGTCGAGGCCGGCCTTCTGCGCGGCGCGGCCGAGCAGATACTGATCGATGCCGCCGGGCGCCTGCAAGGCGACGCGCTTGCCCTTCAGCAGCGCGAACTTGTCCGGTCCGGTGAGACCGGCCGCGACCATCGCGTTGCTGGCGGCGATCGCCATCGAGCCCGAGCCCGGCTTTTCCGATCCGCGATCGAGAATGAGTTTGTACGGCGCGCCTTTGCCGACGGCGTTGAACAGACCGGCGCTGAGCGTCGATACCGTAGCGTCGAGTTCGCCGGCGACCAATGCCGGGATCGCCAGCACGCCATCGTTGAAGTAAACCAGCTCGACGTCGAGATTGACCTTCTCGAACAGACCCAAAGCCTTGGCGACAAAGATAGGTCCCGATGAAATCAGCGGCACGACGCCGATGCGAATCTTTGTTTTCGGCGCCTGCGCGAAGCTTCGACCGGGAATGGCGCCGGCGAGACCGAGCGCCGCGGCGCCTTGCATCAGGTGTCTTCGGTTTAAGCTGGACATGGTGTGCTCCGCTGAAAACTGTTGTTGAAGCCGGCACGTGGTATTTTGCAGGGATCGAGTTTATCCCCTTGACCCCCACCAGCGTGATAACGAATTATCTTCAAGTCAAGATAAAATGGAAAGCAGCCGATGCCCAAGAACAAGGCGCTAGACGCCGGCGACACCCTCGATCGCTTTATGGCGGAGTGGAGAGGGCAGCGCCCCGATCTCGACTTCGATTACCTCGCGACCATCGGCCGCATCCTGCGCGTGTCGGCGCATTTACGCGAGAGCATGGATGGCTGGCTGGCGCCGTTTGGCTTGACCTGGGAAATGTTCGACCTGCTGGCATCGCTGCAGCGTGCCGGCGGCAAGACTGGTCTGCGTCCAACCGATTTGTACGAAGCCTGCATGCTGTCGTCGGGCGCCATGACCAACCGGGTCGACCGCGCCGAGAAACTCGATTATGCGGTACGCCAGCCGGACCCGGACGACGGCCGCGCCACGCGCATCGCCCTGACAAGGCGCGGACGCGCACTCACCGAAAAGGCGATGACCGAGCACGCCTTGCGCGCCAGCGCGATTGCGCAACGCCTGACGGCCAAAGAACAGGCGCAACTGGCCGGCCTGCTGCGCAAGCTGTTGCTGTCCTTCGAGAAGATGCCGGCCGCGACGCCGCGCAAATCGGCATCGAACGGTCGCCGGGCGGCGCTGGCTTAAGTCCCGTCTTTCAGCGGTTCGGGGGTAGCGCCAAGCGCCTCGCACTGTGCTATTCGGCTCGCCAAAGAAAGCCCAAGGAGTACCCGTCATGCCCTCGACCTATCTCGATTCCGCGGTTTTTCGCGACATTTTCACCACGTCGGCGATGCGGGCGGTCTGGTCCGACGAGAACCGGGTGCAGAAATATCTCGATTTCGAGAAGGCGCTGGCAATCGCCCAGGCGCGGCTGAAGATCATCCCGCAGGAGGCCTGTGACGAGATCGTCAAGCACTGCGACGCCAAAGACTACGATATGGCGAAACTGAAGGAAGCGACCGAGCGCATCGGCTATCCGGTGCTGCCGGTGGTCCAGCAGCTGGTCAAGCTGTGCAAGGACAAGTTAGGGGAATGGTCGCACTGGGGCGCGACCACGCAGGACATTACCGACACCGCGACGGTGCTGCAGATCCGCGAGTCGCTCGACATCGTCGAGAAGGAGATCAACGGCATCTGCGATGCGCTGGCCGCGCTCGCCAGGAAATATCGCGACACGCCGATGGCCGGCCGTAGCAATCTGCAGCAGGCGGTGCCGATCACCTTCGGCTACAAAATGGCGACCATCCTCGCCGGTTTCGAGCGGCACAAGCAGCGCCTTGGCGAACTGCGCAAACGTGTCGAGGTCGGCGAATTCGGCGGCGCCGCTGGCACGCTGTCGTCGCTCGGCAAGGAGGGCCTCAAGTGCCAGGTCGAACTGATGAAGGAATTGAATCTCGCCCAGCCGGCGATTTCCTGGCACACGGTGCGCGACTGCATCGCCGAGGTCGGCTGCTTTCTCGGCCTGGTCACCGGCTCGTGCGGCAAGGTCGCCTTCGACGTCAAGCTATTGATGCAGACCGAAGTCGAGGAAGTCTTTGAGCCGTTCCATGCCGGCCGCGGTTCGTCCTCGACCATGCCGCAGAAGCGCAATCCGATTTCGTCGGTGTACATCACGGCGCAGACAGCGATGGTCAAGCAGCTCACCGCCGCGCTTTTAGAAGCGATGATCGAGGACCACGAGCGCGCCACCGGCCCGTGGGAAATCGAATGGATCGCACTGCCGGAAATCTTCATGCTGTCGGCCGGCGCGCTGGCGCAGACCCGCTTCGTGCTCGAGGGCCTGCAGGTCAACGAGAAGAAGATGAGCGAGAATCTCGGCATCACCAAGGGCCTGATCATGTCGGAAGCGGTGATGATGGGGCTCGGCGACAAGATGGGCCGCAACTTCGCGCACGACCATGTCTATGACATCTGCCGCGAAGTCGTGAAGACCGGGCGGCCGCTGATCGATCTCCTGGCCGAGGATAAGGAAATCGCCAAGCACATCGATCGTGCCGGATTGGAGAAACTGGTCGACCCGGCGAACTATCTCGGCGTCGCCGGCGAGATGATCGACCGCGTGCTGGCGATGCGGGGTAAAAACTAAACCGCCTTCGGCATCGTCCAGCGGATCGCCGCGGCGACGGCGAGGGTGGTCACGCCGATG
>JAQSCR010000642.1 GCA_029945495.1 Pseudolabrys sp.
AAGTAGGCCACGCCATAGCCCGGGAAGTACCGGGTGCAGACGAGGTAGAACAGGCAGAGACCGAAGCCGGCCAGCATGCCGGCGATCGCGCCGGCCGCCGTGGTGCGCTTCCACCAGACACCCATGATGAGCGCCGGGAAGTTCCCGGCCATCGCGAGCGAGAACGCCCAGCCGACCATGGCCAGGATGTCTCCCGGCTTGGTAGCGGCGAGCGCCGCCGCCGCCACCGCCACGAACAGCAACAGGACGCGCGCCACGGTGAGCCGGCGAACCGTCGGCGCAGCCGGGTCGAGCATCTTGTAGTAGATGTCGTGTGACAGTGCGTTGGCGATAGCGAGCAGCAGACCGTCGGCGGTCGAAAGCGCCGCCGCCAGACCGCCCGCGGCCACCAGACCCGAGATCACATAGGGAAGGCCCGCGATCTCCGGGGTGGAAAGCACGATCACGTCCGTGTTGATGACGAAGTCTTGCAGACGAACGACGCCGGTATGACCGGCGATTGCCTGACAGGCAGCAACGATGTCGGCAATGCTGGACGCGTTCTTGCCGCAGATTTGGATCAGGCCAAGCTGCCCCCACGTGAAGATCCATGGCTTCAGCGCGGTGATGTTTGCCCCGATGATGTTGGTGTACACTTCCAGCTTCGAGAACGCCGCGTAGGCCGGCGCCGAGAAGTACAACAGGAAGATGAACAACAACGACCACGCCACCGATTTCCGCGCTTCACGCACCGACGGGGTGGTGAAGTAGCGCATCAGGATGTGCGGCAGCGACGCCGTGCCGACCATCATGCAGAAGATGATCGCAAAGAAGTTCAACGGGCTGTAGTTGATGAACGGTGCGATGTGCGGCTTCAAGTTTGCCGCGGTCGCCAGACCGTTCGCCAGCATCTGGCCTTCACGGGCGGTGATTTCCGCAATCGCCGTTCCGTAGGTCAGTTCCGGGATCGGAATGCCGTAGTGCTTGGTGGACAGGATCACGATCGGCGTCAGATAGGCGATGATCAACACGACATATTGTGCGATCTGCGTCCAGGTGACCGCCCGCATGCCGCCCAGCATCGCGCACAGCAGAATGCCGACGAGGCCGGCGAACACTGCGACCTCGAACTGCATGCCGAGGAAGCGCGAGGCGATCAGGCCGGTGCCGAAGATCTGCGCCGTCACGTAGGTGAAGGAGCAGCACACCAGCACGACCACGGCGATGAAGCGGGCGAAGTTGCCGCCGAACCGGAACGCCATGAAATCCGGCACGGTATAGGCGCCGAACTTGCGCAGGTACGGTCCGATCAGGATCGACACCAGCACGAAGCCGCCGGTCCAGCCGAGCACCCAGGCCAGGCCGTCATAGCCGAGCAGGAACAGAGTGCCGGCCATGCCGACGAATGACGCCGCCGACATCCAGTCGGCGCCGGTTGCCATGCCGTTATAGAAGGCCGGAACGCGCCGGCCCGCCACGTAATATTCGGAGACCTGCGCGGTACGCGTCATCACGCCGATGACGGCATAGACCGCCAGCGTGAAGAACACGAACAGGTAGCCGAGAATTCTGTTGGGAACGCCGACCTGCTCGAGGATCGCGAGCAGGATGATGAAACCGATGAAGCCACCGGTGTAAGTGCCATACATCTTTCCGAGATTTTTGATGAAATCGGAACTGCCGGCTGTTTGCGTGGTCATGATGTTTTCCCCCCTCAGTCGTCTTCGGCCATGCCGAAATCGCGGTCGATCTTGTCCTGCTGCCTGGCGAACATGAACAGCATGACGACGAACACGATCAGCGAACCCTGTGCGGCCATGTAGAAGCCGAGCGGGAATCCGAGAATCGGAATTTTGATGGCGTTCAGCGGCACGACGAAAAAATGGACGACGTAGCCGAAGAAGAACCAGACGCCGAGATGCGTGAACATCAGCCTCGACGTCTTTTGCCAATGCGCATCGGTATTGGCCTGCGCAGCTTCATTGGATGGTGTCATGGGTCGCAGCCCCTCCCTCAAGGACCGTCCGCAATTGCTGCGGATCGGAAGTGGAAACATGAGGGGAGCGATGACGAGCGGTTGCGGCACCCCCCCCAATTGCCGCCGCACGATTCCGCTTCTTGCCGGCGGATTTGAATTAAAGCTAAGCTAGCACTAGGAGTTAAGGGGCCATTATAATACTTTAGACTTATCTCGCCGGTTGTTATATTTGATTTCATTGAGGTTTTTTGCAATTATCCCTTCGCAGATGCGAAGGTCAGCTGCGGAAAACTGTAGCGAACCAACCCCGCCGAAAGAATCGTTATGGCCTTGTTCGATATCTTCCAGCGCCGGCGCCCGATCCGCGACAATCGCGAGCTTGCCGAGTTCATTGATGGCAACGCCGCCTTTCTGATTCAAAAAGCGATCTACGAATATTCGCGCGCGCGCGCCGGGCACTATTCCAAGGTGCTGTTCAAGGAACCGGAGTTTCATAAGGCGGTCGAAGTGTCGCGCTGGCGCGCCTTTCCGCTCGGGCTGGCAATGGTGGCGGAAATCGCCGACGGCGTTTTGCGGCCGCGTTCGGGCGCTGATCCGCTACGCGATTTCGATACGCTGGTGGCGGTCGTGCTTTCGGTGTTCGACCGCTATCCGGTTCCGGACGTGCTTGGCACCGAGGTCTGGCAAGAGCTGCGCGCCGACCTGGAGCGCCGCCTGCGGCAGATCAGCCTGCACCCGGTCAAGCGCGCTCTGGAAGTTCCAGAACAATATGCCACGCTTTATTTCGATCTGATGCCGATCCACGAGAAGCTGCGCGGCCGCGACTTCGAGACGACGCACAATTATCTCAAGGTTACGCTGTGCAATATTCATGACGAACTGACCAAACGCATCGAAGGCCAGCCTTTGGCGCAACTGGCGGCCGTCGGTTGACGCGCGCGCCTGCGGATACCGCGGCGCTCGTCGCGCGCCTCGGCTATCGCATTGAAACTAAGCATCATTTCAAATAGCCCGCGGCGGCGGGCGCGATCGCTACCGGCCGCATGGCGAAGCCCTTGCGCGAGCCCCCACCGAGGTGGGACATTGGTCTAAAGGCGCATCCGGCGCTGGAGTTCGCGCGGCAAGCGGCCGCCGCCCAGCCATAAGAAAGTTCGATAAGTGGAGAAGCTTGAGATCTACCAGTTGGTCATTGCCGACGACCATCCGCTGTTCCGCGGCGCCTTGCGTGAAGCGGTATCCGGCCTGCTGGAGCGGGTCGAAATTGCCGAGGCCGGCACCTTCGACGATGTGGTAGCGCTGCTCGACAAAGGCGGCGACATCGATCTAGTGCTTCTGGACCTGGCGATGCCCGGCGTGCGCGGCTTTTCCGGCCTGATGTACATCCGCGCGCAGTATCCGAGCGTGCCGGTGATCGTGGTGTCGGCCAATGACGATCCGGCCGCGATCCGCCGTTGCATGGAATTCGGCGCTTCCGGCTTTATCCCCAAGACCCTGAGCGTCGAGGAGATGCGTGCGGCAATTTCACGCATTCTCGGTGGCGGCGTGTGGACGCCGGCCGACGTCGACCTTTCCGCCGGTTCGGACGCCGAATCGGCGGCGCTGATGGTGCGGATGGCGACTTTGACGCCGCAGCAGGTGCGCGTGTTGATGATGTTGTCGGAAGGCCTGCTCAACAAGCAGATCGCCTATCAGCTCGGCGTCTCGGAAGCGACCGTGAAGGCGCATGTCTCGGCGATCCTGCAAAAGCTCGGCGTCGAGAGCCGCACGCAAGCCGTGATCGCCGCCGCCAAGATCGAGACCGGCCACTGGTCGCAAGGCGCCGCGGCGGAAAGCTAGGCCTTACTCCGCCGCCGCCACCCGCATCACCCGCCATTGCGCCAGCAAAGCGCGCAGGGCCGCCGGCTTGAGCGGTTTGTTCAGCAGTTGAATGTCTTCGGCATGCGCGCGCTCGCGCACCGCCGGCGAACGGTCGGCGGTGATCAGGATCGCCGGCAGCGGACCTAAACGTTTGCGCAGCGCGACGATCGCCTCGATGCCGTTGCCCTGGTCGAGATGATAATCGACCAGCAGGCCGTTCGGCGGCGTCGGGCTGTCCGCAATCGCCGCCATCGCGATGTCGAGATCGGGCGCCTTGATCACCTCGCAGCCCCAGCCGCGCAGCAGCATTCCCATGCCGTCGAGCACCGAAGGCTCGTTGTCGATGCAGATCGCGGTGGTGCCGGCGAGCTGGCTCGGATCGATGCGCGCGGTGTCGCGCGCCGGCAGTTCGACCGGCGCCGCGTTCGAGCGCGCCACGGTGACCGCGAAATGCGAGCCGCCGCCCGCTGGCTGGCCGACTTCGACGGTGCAGCCGAGCACGCGCGCAATACGCTCGACGATCGACAGGCCGAGGCCGAGCCCGCGGGCGATGCGCGCGCCTTGTTCGAGCCGGTGGAACTCGATGAAGATGTCGCGCCGTTTGGTCTCCGGAATGCCGACGCCGGTGTCGTAGACATCGATCCGCAATTCCGAGCCGTTGCGGCGGCAGCCGACCAGCACGCGTCCGGTCGGCGTGTACTTGATGGCGTTGGAGACCAGGTTCTGCACCAGCCGGCGCAGCAGCCTGCGGTCGGAACGCACCACCAGCGAACACGGCACGTATTTCAGCTCGATGCCTTTGGCGGAAGCGAGCGGCGCGAATTCCAGTTCGATCTGGCGCATCAGGTCGTCGATGCGGAACGACGAGAATTCCGGCCGCATCGCGCCGGTGTCGAGCCGCGACATGTCGAGGAGCGCGCCGAAGATTTCCTCGACCGCTTCCAGCGAGGCGTCGATATTGTCGACCAGCCGGCGATCGTCGCGGCCGCCGCGCTCGATCAGGCTGGTGACGTAGAGCCGCGCCGCGTTGAGCGGCTGCAGAATGTCGTGGCTGGCCGCGGCCAGGAACTTGGTCTTGGAAATATTGGCGGCATCGGCCTCGCCTTTGGCGCGGGCCAGCGCGACGTTGAGCAGCGTGAGCTCCTCGGTGCGCTCGCGCACGCGCCGTTCCAGCGTCTCGTTCGAGCGCTCGAGCGCTTCCGCCGCCTCGACGCTCGATGTGATGTCGGTGAAGGTAGTGACGATGCCGCCGTCCGGCATATGGTTGGCGCGCACCTCGATCACCATGCCGGCTTCGGCGAAGCGCTCCATGAACACTTCCTTGCCGGAGACATAGCGCTCGATCTGCGCGCGCACGAAGTCCTCGATGCGGTCCGGCGTGACGTCGCCGCGCTGGCTGTTGAAGCGCAAAATGTCGGCGAGGCCGACGCCAACGCGGATCAGGCTCGGCGGCAGATCGAGAATTTCGCCGAATTGCCGGTTCCAGCAGATCAGCTGCAGGTCGCGGTCGAACACGGCGATGCCCTGGCGGACGTGATCGAGCGCGGTTTGCAGGATTTCGCGGTTGTACTGGATCGCGGCATTGGCGTCGTCCAAGAGTTTCAACGCCGCCTTGGTCGAGACCGTGCGCTTGCGCAGCAGCAGCGACAGCACCAGCCGCGACGATGCGCCGCCAATCGCCGAGGCCAGGATATGTTCGGCGTGACGCACCAGCCGAAAGTCGGCTTCGTCCGTCGGCTCCATGCCGATGCGGTGCGTCTCGGCGAAAGTTTGAAGCGCGCCGCGCGTGCGCTCCTCGCCGAGATAGCGCGCCACCGTGGTGACGAGTTCGTCCACCGTCACCGAGGAGCGCCACAGCCGGAAGCTCGGCGTCATCGGCGCAAGGTCCGACGGCACGAAGGTGTTGGCCTGCATGCGTTCGATCGCCGACGGCTCGCGCCGCAGCGAGAAGCCGATATAGCACAGCACGTTGAGCGCGAGGCTCCACACTACGCCATGCACCAGAGGCGACAGGCTCAGGCCGAACATATGCTGCGGCCGCAATATGGTGATGCCCCACGGGCCTTCGGTGAGGATGCGCTGGCCGATGAAGCCGATGTCGGCGAAGGTCGGCAGCAGCAAGGTATAGGCCCAGATCGCGATGCCGACGACCATGCCGGCAATGGCGCCGGCGGCGGTGGCGCGCCGCCAGAATAGGCCGCCGAAAAACGCCGGCGCCAGTTGCGCCACGGCGGCAAACGACAACAGGCCGATCGAGGCAAGCTGCGCCGGACCGGCCGCACGGTAATAGAGATAAGCCAGCAGCAGGATGAAGAAGATCGCCAGCCGGCGCACCATCAGCAGCAGCGAGCCGAGGTTCTCGCGGCCGGACAGCAGGCCTTCGCGCCGTTGCAGAACCAGCGGCATGATCAAGTCGTTCGACACCATGATCGACAGCGCCACCGATTCGACGATCACCATGGCGGTGGCCGCCGACAGGCCGCCGACAAAGGCGGCAATGGTGAGGACGTAGGAGCCGGTCTGCAGCGGCAGCGCTAACACGAACATGTCGCTGTCGACCAGGCCGGTCGGGAAGGTCAAAAGCCCGGCGAGCGCGATCGGCACCACGAACAGATTTATCAGCACCAGATAAATCGGAAACAGCCAGGCCGCGCGCTTGATCTCGCTCTCGTTGTTGTTCTCGACTACCGCGACATGGAACTGGCGCGGCAGCAGGATGATGGCCATGAACGACAGCAGCGTGGTGGCGAGCAGCGTGTCGAAGGCCGGCTCGCTGGTGAAGATGCCGGCGGCTTGCGGACTTTGCCGCGCCGCTTCGAACAGCGCGCCGGGGCCGCCGAACATCCAGAAGGTCACGTAGATGCCGACGGCGAGGAAGGCGAACAGTTTGACCAGCGACTCGGTCGCGATCGCCAGCATCAGGACGGCCTGATGCTCGGTGGCGTCGATATGGCGGGTGCCGAACAGCACGGCGAAGGTCGCCATCGACAGCGCGACGAACAGCGC
>JAQSCR010000643.1 GCA_029945495.1 Pseudolabrys sp.
CTCGATGCCGGCGGTCTTGTAGTCGTGAAAGGCGTAATCGACGCCGGCTTTGTCGAGCCAGGCGCGCGCCTTCTTCATCGTATCGCAGTTCTTGATGCCGTAGATGGTGACGGGCATGGCGTCCTTCCGCATGGCTGACAGCCGACTGTCCTACAAAATCCCAAATTAATAAAGCCGTGCCGACTTGACCAATTTGGTCAACCGTCCTATAAATTAGGACGACCGTATGATATATGCGGGGCGCGACCGCCGGAGACGACCCGTGCCCTCACAAAGCACCAACACAACCCGGGATCATATCGTCGAAGCCGCCGACCGGCTGTTCTATCGGCAGGGCTACGAGCACACCTCATTCTCCGACATCGCCGACGCCGTCCGGATATCGCGCGGCAATTTCTACTATCACTTCAAGACCAAAGACGAGATTCTGGACGCGGTGATCGAGGCCCGCCTCGTCCATACCCAGGCGATGCTGAACCGGTGGGAATTGGACGGTCAGACCCCCGCCGACCGTATCCGTAGCTTCATCAACATCCTGATCGCCAACCGCGCCGATATAAAACGCTTCGGCTGCCCGGTCGGCACACTCACCACCGAGTTGGCGAAGCTCGATCACACCTCGCAGGCGGAAGCCAACAAGCTGTTCACGTTGTTTCGAACCTGGTTGCACAAGCAGTTCACATTGCTCGGCCGCAAAGCGGACGCCGATGCGCTGGCGATGCATCTTCTTGCCCGCAGCCAGGGTGTCGCCACGCTGGCCGCCGCCTTCCACGACGAGAAATTCATCAAGCAGGAAGTCCGGCAAATGGCCGCGTGGCTGGACTCGCAGACTGAAGGCGCGCCAAGCGGGTGCCACGCCAACCTACCTGAGAAGCGTTAAAGCGGCTTTAGAGGAGAACCCAGCCCATGTTTATCGTGACGCTTAAATTTTCCGACAGCAAAGGCCAAGCCGGCCAATTCATGGACGGCCACAAGCAATGGATTAAACGCGGCTTTGACGACGGCGTGTTTTTGCTGGTCGGCAGCCTCCAGCCGAATTTGGGCGGCGGCATCGTCGCGCACAATACGACCCTGGCGGATCTTCAGGCCCGTGTGAACGACGATCCCTTCGTCGCGCAGAATATCGTCAGTGCCGACATCTTCGAAATCGCCCCGGCCAGAACCGACGAGCGGCTTAGCTTTCTGGCCGCTTGAAAACCTTTCCTGCGCTCCACAATTACCAACAGCGATTGCGAACCGTTATGAGCCGTTGCCGTCAGGCGACGAACCCAAATTGATGTCAGGAACAATTGAAATGACCGAACCGACCGCCTATACCCCGCCGAAGGTCTGGACCTGGGACAAGGAGAGCGGCGGCCGGTTCGCCAGCATCAACCGGCCGATCGCCGGGTCGACACATGAGAAAGAACTTCCCGTCGGACGTCATCCTTTGCAACTTTATTCCCTGGCGACGCCGAACGGGCAAAAAGTCACCATCATGTTGGAGGAACTGCTGGCGCTCGGCCACAAGGGCGCCGAGTACGATGCATGGTTGATCAAGATCGGCGACGGCGAGCAGTTCGGCTCGGGCTTCGTCGGCGTGAACCCCAACTCCAAGATCCCGGCGCTGATGGACCGCAGCGGCGCAAAGCCGATCCGCGTTTTCGAATCCGGCGCGATCCTGACGTATCTCGCCGAGAAGTTCGGCGCCTTCCTGCCCACCGAACCGGCGGCCCGCGCGGAATGTCTGTCCTGGCTGTTCTGGCAAATGGGCAGCGCGCCCTATCTCGGCGGCGGCTTCGGCCATTTCTATCAATACGCGCCGACCAAGATCGAATACGCCATCGACCGTTTCGCCATGGAGGTGAAGCGCCAGCTCGACGTGCTCAACCGGCAACTGGCGACGAACGAGTACATCGCCGGCGGCAGTTACACCATCGCCGACATCGCCATCTTTCCCTGGTATGGCGGCCTGGTGAAAGGCTGGCAGTACGGCGACTCGGCGACGTTTCTAAGCGCCAACGAATACAAGCACGTGCTGCGCTGGGCCGCCCAGTTGCTGCCGCGCCCGGCGGTCAAGCGCGGCCGCATGGTCAACCGAGTCAGCGGCGAGCCGGCGATGCAGCTGCACGAACGGCATGAGGCGAGCGACTTCGAGACGAAGACGCAGGACAAGATGGCCAATCCGGCTTAAGGCGGAAATCGACGCAGCGCACCGTCATTTCTTGCTTTGCGGATAGATCGTCTCGCCACGCTTGAGCATGGCGACAAAGGATTCGATCTTCTTCTTCCGTCCGGCCGGCGTCTTCATATTGTGGGTGCGGAACGCGAGCGCGAAGCGGTTCTGTTCGCTGAGCTTGCCCAGCATCGCCTTGGCCTTCGGCTCGGCGTCGATCGCCTCCTGCAGATCGGCAGGAATCTTCATCGCCTTGCCGGCCCGATAGGCGCGCGCCCACCGCCCGTCGGCCTTGGCGGTCTCGACATGCGCCTGGCCATGCTCGGTCATGCGGCCTTCCTCGATCAACCGCGCGAAATTGGCGACGTTGATCTGGCTCCAGACGCTTGTGCGCTTGCGTGGCGAATAGCGCTGCAGAAAGCTTTGCTCGTCAAAACCCTTGCGGATGCCGTCGATCCAGCCCCAGCACAGCACGACGTCGATGGCTTCCTTCGGCGTGATCGAGGTCAGCCCGGAATTCACCTTGTGAATCTTGATCCAGACCTCGCCGGCCTTGTCGTGATTTTTGCCGAGCCATGTGTAGAAGCTCGCGGCGTCCTTGAACGCGCGCACCTTATTGGGATCGACCTTGACCGGGGCCATCGGCTCAGGCGCCCTTCGGCTTTTTCTTCGCCGCGCGCTTCGCCGTGTTCAACGCGACGGCGGCGCGGATCAGCGCCTTCAACGCCGTCGCATTGATCTTGTTGCCCTCATGGATATCGATCGCGCGCCGCATGTTGCCTTCGAGGCTTGAATTGAACAGGCGCGACGGATCGTCCAGCGACGCGCCTTTGGCGAAGGTCAGCTTAACGACGGCCTTGTAGGTCTCGCCGGTGCAGATGATGCCGTCGTACTCCCACACTGGCACGCCGCGCCATTTCCATTCCTCGACCACGGCGGGATCGGCCTGCTTGATGATGGCGCGCACCCGCGCCAGCATCTCGCCGCGCCAGTCGCCCAGTTCCTTGATCCGGGCGGAGATTTGCGCGGAGGGAGAGACGGATGCTTTGGCGGACTTGAGACCGGTCTTAGCTTTCGTTTTTGCCGCAATAGTTTTAGTCGCGCGCTTGCTCATGGGTGCAACCTGTTCACGCTCACTGTTTGAAACAATTCTCGCGATGCCAGTTCAGAAAATGCGGATGTGGTCGCTCCGAACTCCGCAATGGCGCAAATGCTTGTCCAGACTGATTAATGAAAGCTCGCGCGGCATCCGGATCATTCACTTGCCTCGAAACGAGGATCTTTAGATCGTCCGCCAAACTGATCAGTCCACGGTCAAACATCCAGTGCGCCGTCCCCGAAAGCGCAATGCCGTTACTCACGATATCAGGACCGCCTGCCTCAACCGGGCGAATATGGGCTGCGTCAACTTCCGCTCGACCGCCACCATTAATGAGTCTTAGACCACTAATCGCACAACGCTGATCATAGGCGCGCAATACGATTCCTCGGAACACGCGATCTCTCACGATCCGAGATACAGTAAAAGTAGAGCGCTCACGCTGCTCTTCGAACTGAAACGGCGCCTGCTCATCCTCAAATCCGGAAGTAACGGGCATGCCGCCAATTCGCGGCAATAGCGGCGCGCTCTCTTCGAGGCCAAGCGTAACGACACGCTGGAAATCTGCTGGCGAAAGTGGCCGCACGGCCGATTGAGCGCGCCCAGAAATCTTGCCTTGCTCGTTCAACACACCCCGTTCGACTGGGCCATTCGCATCGTTAAACTGTACGGGATTGGCAAAATCGAGATAGCTCTCAGGCTCGATCAGAGCCAGAAACATGCCAGACGCAGACGGATCGGGAATAACGCGCTGAACCTTTGCGACGGCAAAATATCCGCGAGTGTCTGCGACTTTTCGCGGTTCGTAATATACAATCCAGTCGCCGACACAGGCCTCAACACGGCCCAAATACTGACTTGGAAACTGATAACGCTCCGAAGGGCTGTCGTCATAAATCGAGTCTGAGCGATGAATGAAGACCCCGAATGCCATGGCTATTTTTAGCGCCTTTTATTTGAGATTGGGACCAATGTTGGCATCCCGGCCCCCCTCACTCCCACTCAATCGTCCCCGGCGGCTTGCTGGTCACATCATACACCACGCGGTTGACGCCCTTGACCTCGTTGATGATGCGGGTCGCGACCATGCCGAGGAAGCGCATGTCGAACGGGAAAAAATCCGCGGTCATGCCGTCGACCGAGGTCACCGCGCGCAGGCCCACGACATAGTCATAAGTGCGGCCGTCGCCCATGACGCCGACCGTCTTGACCGGCAGCAGCACGGCGAAGGCCTGCCAGATTTGGTCGTACAGGCCGCAGCGGCGGATTTCCTCGATGTAGATTTCGTCGGCGAGCCGCAAGATGTCGAGCTTCTCCGGCGTGATTGCGCCGGGGATGCGGATGGCGAGCCCCGGCCCCGGAAACGGATGGCGGCCGACGAAGCTCTCGGGCAATCCCAGTTCGCGGCCAAGCGCCCGCACCTCGTCCTTGAACAATTCGCGCAAAGGCTCCACGAGCTTCATCTTCATGAAGTCGGGCAGCCCGCCGACATTGTGATGCGACTTGATGGTCACCGACGGCCCGCCGGTGAACGACACGCTTTCGATCACGTCCGGGTAAAGCGTGCCTTGCGCCAAAAATTCAGCGCCGCCGATTTTCTTTGCTTCAGTGTCGAACACGTCGATGAACAATTTGCCGATGATCTTGCGCTTCTGCTCCGGATCGTCGACGCCTTTGAGCGCGCCGACGAAAGTGTCGGCCGCGTCCACATGCACCAGCGGAATGTTGTAGCTGTCGCGGAACATGCGGACGACCCGCTCCGCTTCGGCGAGCCGCATCAGGCCGTGATCAACCAGCACGCAAGTGAGCTGATCGCCGATCGCCTCGTGAATCAGCACCGCCGCGACCGCGCTATCGACGCCGCCGGACAGACCGCAAATCACCTTGCCTTTGCCGACCTGGGCGCGGATTTTCTCGATCGCTTCGTCCTTGAAGGCGCGCATGGTCCAGTCGCCGGTCAGCCCGGCGATGTTGCGTACGAAGTTGCGGATAAGCGCCGCGCCCTGCGGCGTGTGCATCACCTCGAGATGGAATTGCGTGGCGTAGAACTTGCGCGCGTCGTCGCCGATAATCGAGATCGGCGAATTCGGCGCTCGGCCTAGCACGCGAAAGCCGGGCGGCAGTTCGGTAACGCGGTCGCCGTGACTCATCCAGACGGGATACTTGCCGCCCTTCTCCCAGACGCCTTCGAAGATCGGGCTCTCGGATGTGACCTCGACTTCGGCGCGGCCGAATTCGCGGTGGTGGCCGCCTTCTACTCGGCCTCCGAGCTGCTGCGCCATCGCCTGCTCGCCGTAGCAAATGCCGAGGATCGGCACGCCCGCCTCGTAGATCGACGGCGGCGCCAACGGCGCGTCCTTGTCGAGCACCGAGGCCGGCCCGCCGGACAGGATCACGGCTTTCGGCTTCATCGCCCGGAAGGCTTCCTCCGCCTTCTGGTACGGTACGATCTCGCTGTAGATGTTTTCCTCTCGCACCCGGCGGGCGATCAGCTGGGTGACCTGCGAGCCGAAGTCGACGATCAGGACCTTGTCATGGTCGGGCAAATGCCCCGGATCGAGGGCGGTGGAGGTCGGTTTCTGGGTGGGGGTCATGCTCTGAATTAAGCGAGCGCGCCGATTACCGCAACAGGCAGCAGGCGTGATCCACCCCTCTCTTTCCCCGGCCACCGCAGGGCAAATGCCGCAAGGACCGCGGCCCGCCATTAACCCGGCGCTCACCCTCACCAAATCCCCTGGAATCCGCCCCTTCCCCCTAACCCTCCGTTAGCCCTGCCGTGGCAAAACAGCCCCAGCGACCCCATTCGTCCAGACCGTCCGGAGCGCCGCCTTGGCCTTTCACGCCGACCATTTGAGTTTGAGCCAACCCGCCGGTCCCGGCCGCCGCGACAGCCTGTTTCGCGAAAGCCTGACCGACATCACAGAGCGCTGGGCGCTCGGCCTCGCCTGGGCGCTGTCGCCCAAGCGCATCGGCGGCCTGCCGCACCTCGCCCGGATGTGCTTTGCCGAATTCCTCGCGCCCGATTACGCCCTGCCCGATCCCGAACGCGCGCTCGATAATCCGCCGGGCCTTGCCGGCATCGTCCACGAATTGTCGCTGCCGACCTTGCTGGCCGCGCACGCGCGCGGGCTTTATCCGTTCGCGCATATCGGACCGCTGAAATGGTGGTCGCCGCCGGAGCGCTCGCTGTTGTTCTTTAACGAGCTGCACATCGCCAAGCGGCTGCGCCGGCAGATGCGCCAGGGCCAATACACCGTCACCTTCGATCGCGACTTCGACGGCGTCATCAAGGCCTGCGCCGGTCAGCGTAGCGGCCGCTGGCACGTCACCTGGATCACGCCGCGGATCAT
Source organism: Pseudolabrys sp. (assembly GCA_029945495.1). Lineage (GTDB taxonomy): Bacteria > Pseudomonadota > Alphaproteobacteria > Rhizobiales > Xanthobacteraceae > Pseudolabrys. Next base: position 6,605 of record JAQSCR010000643.1, read on the forward strand.
GCGCGCCTATGCCGAGGCGTTCGACGCCGGCCACGCGCATTCGTTCGAGGTCTGGAATGAAAAAGGCGAATTGGCCGGCGGCGGCTACGGCGTCGCGGTCGGCAATTCCTTCGGCACCGAGTCACAGTTTTCGGCCGAGCCGAACACGTCGAAGATCGGCTTCACGGTGCTGAACTGGCAGCTGGCGCAGTGGGGCTT
>JAQSCR010000644.1 GCA_029945495.1 Pseudolabrys sp.
GCGGGTGCCGGCCAGCCCGCGCATCAAAGTGCGGTTACCGGCGCCTTCGGCCCGCCGCGACGCCATGAAGGCGCGCACGTCGGCCGGGGTCAATCTGGCCAGGGTTTTCAGCGAAGGCGTGCCGCCGAGGTGCCCGGCCAGAAAGGCGAGAAACTGGCCGACATCGCGCTCATAGGCTTCCAGCGTCTTGGGCGACATGCGCCGCTCGGCGCCGAGATAGCCGAGCCAGCGGCCGATTTCGGCCGTAACGTCGGGTGCAATTGTCGTTTTTGCGGTCATGGCTATATCGAGACTAAGGCGGCATCCTTAAACCTTCCTTCAATCCCCGGAATCGGCCAGAGCTACCTTTATGGCTACACGCATCGTCGACGTCCTGGTGCCGGTGGCGCTCGACCAGGCCTATTCCTACCGGGTGCCGGATGGCCTTGACCTGGCGCCGGGCGACGTCGTGACCGTGCCTCTAGGCGCGCGCGGCGAGACCACGGGCGTGGTCTGGGCCGAAAACCTCAACCCCAGTCCGGGCCTGCACAACCGCATGAAGGATGTGGTCGGCAAGCATGACGTGCCGCCGCTGAAAGCCGAATTGCGCCAGTTCGTCGATTGGGTCGCCGGCTACACGCTGTCGGCGCGTGGCATGGTGCTGCGCATGGCCCTGCGCATGGGCGAGCATCTCGGCCCGCAACGCGATCGCGTCGGCGTCCGGCTCGGCGGCCCGCCGCCGGCGCGCATGACCACGGCGCGCGCGCGTGTTCTCAGCCTGTTTGCCGATTGTCTAACGCGCGCCAAAGGCGACGCGGCAAGGGAGGTCGGCGTCAGTGTCGGCGTCGTCGATGGGCTGATCGACGAAGGCGCGCTCGAGACCGTCGTGCTTCCGCCTGAGAAGGTGACGCTGCCGCCCGATCCGGATTTCGCCAAGCCCGATTTCTTTCTCGGCCAGTTGGCCGCCGCCGATGCGCTGCGCACCACCGTCGATCAGGGCGGTTACACGGTGACTTTGGTCGATGGTGTCACCGGCTCCGGCAAGACGGAAGTTTATTTCGAAGGCGTGGCCGAGAATATCCGCAAGGGCCGCCAGACTTTGATCCTGATGCCGGAAATCGCGCTCACCGGCCAATCGCTCGACCGCTTCACCGCGCGTTTCGGCGCGCGTCCGGCGGAATGGCATTCGCAACTCTCGCCGCGCACGCGCGCGCGCACCTGGGCGGCGGTGGCATCTGGTGAAGTGTCGGTTGTCGTTGGCGCGCGCTCGGCGCTGTTTCTGCCTTATGCCGATCTGGGGTTGATCGTCGTCGATGAAGAGCACGATCCGGCCTACAAGCAGGAAGACGGCGCGCATTATCATGCCCGCGACATGGCGGTGGTGCGCGCCTCGATCGCGAAAATTCCGGTCGTGCTTGCTTCCGCCACGCCTTCAGTCGAATCGGAGGTCAATGCACGGCGGGGCCGCTATCGCCGCATTCATCTGCCGGAACGCTTCGGCGGCGCGCAGCTGCCGACGATTCAAGCCATCGACATGCGGCGCGACGGCCCACCGCGCGGCCGCTTCATTTCGCCGAAACTGGCGCAAGCGGTCGGCGATACGCTGGAACGCGGCGAGCAGGCGTTGCTGTTTCTCAATCGTCGCGGCTTTGCGCCGCTGACTTTGTGCCGCGCCTGCGGCTTCCGTCTGCAATGCCCGAACTGCGACGCCTGGCTGGTCGATCACCGCTTCAAGAAGCGGCTGGTCTGCCACCACTGCGGTTACAACACGGCGCAGCCGGAAAGCTGCCCGAATTGCCACGCCACCGAGAGCTTTGCCGCCGTCGGTCCGGGCGTCGAGCGAGTGCAGCAGGAAGCGGCCGACCTGTTTCCCGAGAAGCGCATTCTGGTGCTGTCGAGCGATCTGGTCGAATCGATGGAACGGTTGCGCCAGGAACTCGACGACGTCGCCGAAGGCCGTTTCGATATCGTCGTCGGCACGCAGCTGGTCGCCAAGGGCCATCATTTTCCCAAGCTCAATCTGGTCGGCATTGTCGATGCCGACTTGGGGTTAGGTAACGGCGATCCGCGCGCCGCCGAGCGGACGTTTCAACTGCTGCATCAGGTGGTCGGCCGCGCCGGCCGCGAGGAAGGCCGCGGCATCGGCCTGTTGCAGACGCATCAGCCGGACCATCCGGTGATGAAGGCCTTGATCCTTGGCGATCGCGAGGCGTTCTATTCGAGCGAGATCGCGCTGCGCGAGGCGACCGGCTATCCGCCATTTGGACGTCTCGCCAGTATTGTCGTGACCGCCGCCGACCGCCACGCGGCTGAAGGTTACGCCCGCGCGCTGGCGCAGAGCGCGCCGCGCCACGAGGATGTGCGCGTGCTGGGTCCGGCGGAGGCGCCCATTGCTGTGGTGCGCGGCCGGCACCGCTTCCGGCTTTTGGTGAAGGCGCCGCGCGATTTCAATCTGTCGGCCTATTTGCGCGAATGGCTTGCCGGCGCCCCGAAAGCGCGCGGCAGCGTCAAGATGCAGGTGGATGTCGATCCGCAGAGCTTCTTCTGATCGGCCGGCACGGCAGATTGTCCTTTTCTAAAATACAACCTCCTGCTACCCTTCTGGATTAGGGGTGTGGACATGCGTATTTGTCGGCCGGCTGTGCCGGCTTGGGTCCGGGTGTTTTGCATGGCGCTGCTGCTCGCGGGCTGCGCGCCGCTGATCTCGGAATACAGCCTCGACGCCTACAAGAACGCGACGTCGCTTAAGGCGGAAACGCTGGCGATGGTCGACAAGTCGGGCGAGAAATACGCGCCGCACAAGGACGACGTTGACGCCCTCACCGTCAAAATCAGCGCGGCTTATGAATTCGCCGCCGGCATTCCCAATAACGAGTTGTCGGCGACGCAGTGGCAGATCGTGCGCAATCCGGATGGCAATCTGTGGGGCGGTTTTGTCCGCGTCTGGAGCAGTCAGGGCACGGTGTCGCCGGCGTTCCGGCTCGGCATCAGGAAAAACATTTCCGACGCTTTCGATCAGATCATTTGTCTTGAGGTCAATAAGAAGGAATCGAAAAGCTGCGCCGCGGCCGTAGCGGCGAGCCAGTAAAGGGTGAGGCTATGAGCCAGTTTGATGATTTCTTCGGAATAGTGGTGTCCGGGTCGAAAGGCCTTGCCGAGCAGACGCTGCAAGGTTTCGTGGCGCAGGCGAAGGACGACACCCGCAATTTTCTCAACCAATCAAAACAGCAACTGCAGCAATGGACCACGCAACTGGCGCTCGGCCAGTTGTCGAAGCTGGAATTCGAGGTACTGGTCGGCGGGCTGAAAGATCTCGCCGCGCTGCGCGCGCTGACGCAGGCTGGCATCGCCGCGGCCGCCATTCAGCGCTTCCGCGACGCGCTCATTACGCTCGTCATCGACGCGGCCTTCAAGACCTTCGTGCCGTAGCTCACTCCGGTATTTCGGTGTGCTTCACATTCGGCTGCAGCAGCACGCAGGCGGCCGCACCGAAGATCAACACGAAGCCGACGATGTCGGGCACGGTCGGGTGCTCGCCCAAGACGACGATCGAGGCGATGACGCCGACGACCGGCACCAGCAGCGAGCCGATGGCGGCGGTGCTCGCCGGCAGCCGCGCGACGATGGCCCACCACAGGAAATGCGCCAGGCCGACGCCGAACACGCCGACATAGAGCACCGCCAGCAGCGCCGGCATATGCAGCGGCCACAGGCGCGGCGGGCCGTCAAAGACCAGCATGCCCATCGTGATGAACACGAAGCCGAACAGCAGCTGCCATGCCGCGTTCGCCAAAGGCGCGACCGTGGCCTTGACCCATTTGAGATAGACAGTGGCCGCGGCCCAGCTTATCGCGCAACCAAGCGCGAGAAAGATCGACGGCGGAATCTGGTGGCCCAGCAACGGCCATATCAGAACCGACAGGCCGCCCACGCATAAGACAAGGGCCAGCAGGCGGGCTTTGTCGAGGCGCTCGCCGAGCGCCAGCCAGCTCAGTGCCGCGGCCCAGATCGGCATTGAATAGACGATGATGATCACACGCGACGTCGCGCCGTATTGCTGCGCGAAAGCGGACATGACCTGAAACGCCGCGACGTTCAGGAAGCCGGCGACCATCACATGGCGGCGCTCGCCGCGCGGCACATGCAGGCTGTGGCCGCTCATGCGGGCCGCGATAAAGAGCGTCGCGGCGCCGAGACCGACCCCGGCAAAACGCAGGCTCCAGGGCGGCACCTCAGGCAGCGCAATCGCCGCGGCGATCCAGTGGAGCCCCCAGGCGAAGGCCAGCAGCAGGACCAGCAGCTTGGCTTTGCCGGCGACAGCCGCTTGGGCGGTGTCCTTTTTCAAATGCGCATGCGGCATTGTGCCGTAGGCTCCCGGCCGGTCATAGAGGTCATGGATGGGTGCAGGAACCAGCTCCTGCGCTCCGCGGCGACGCGCAAGGTATAAGCGGGCCATCCCGCTGGCGAGGCATCTCTGCGATGCAGAATTGCGGCAGGGCAGCGCCGGGGTGGGCCGGTTTCTCCGATTCACGCCTTGTTGCACCGCAAGCGCTGCTGTGTTAGCTAGCGCCTCGATTTACCGAGGGTTTCCGGGGGCACCCGTGACCTTTCCGAAAATCGGAATTCCCTCTTGGATTCCAATAGTTTACGCCGCCCACTCCGCGACGGCGTCCGGCCTGTGAAGTAGCAACGAAAACGAGCGTGCAAGTGGCGGGCGAAGACCAACTCATTTCCGGCATGGCCGGGCGATATGCCGGCGCGTTATTCGAGCTCGCGCTCGAGGAAAAAGCCGTCGATCAGGTCAAGAAAGACCTCGAACAGTTCGACGCTATGATCGGCGACAGCGCCGACCTCAACCGTCTGGTGCGCAGCCCGGTATTCGGCGTCGACGAGCAGCTCAAGGCGCTCGGCGCGATTCTGGCCAAGGCCGGCATTTCCGGTATTGCCGCCAATTTCCTGCGCGTCGTCACCACCAACCGCCGGCTGTTCGCCGTGCGCGGCATCATTCGCGGCTATCGCCAACTTGTGGCTCGCCACAAAGGCGAAGTCAGCGCGCAGGTTACCGTCGCCGAGAAGCTCAGCGACGCCCATCTCGACGCGCTCAAGGGCGCGCTTAAATCGGTTACCGGCGGCAAAGACATCGACCTCGACATCAATATCGACCCGGCCATCATCGGCGGGTTGGTCGTCAAGGTCGGCAGCCGCATGATCGACTCGTCACTCCGCACCAAGCTCAATGCGATCAAGTTCGCGATGAAAGAGGCACGCTGATGGATATCCGCGCCGCAGAAATTTCCGCCATTCTGAAAGACCAGATCAAGAATTTCGGCCAGGAAGCCGAAGTTTCCGAAGTCGGCCAGGTGCTGTCCGTCGGTGACGGTATCGCCCGCGTCTATGGTCTGGACAACGTCCAGGCCGGCGAAATGGTCGAGTTCGAAAACGGTGTGCGCGGCATGGCGCTCAACTTGGAAACCGACAACGTCGGCATCGTGATCTTCGGCAACGACCGCGAGATCATGGAAGGCCAGACCGTCAAGCGCACCGGCGCCATCGTCGATACGCCAGTCGGCAAGGGACTGCTCGGCCGCGTCGTCGACGCGCTCGGCAACCCGATCGACGGCAAGGGCCCGATCAAGGCCGACAAGCGCATGCGCGTCGACGTCAAGGCGCCCGGCATCATCCCGCGCAAGTCGGTGAACGAGCCGATGGCGACCGGCCTCAAGTCGATCGACGCTTTGATCCCGATCGGCCGCGGCCAGCGTGAATTGATCATCGGCGACCGTCAGACCGGCAAGACCGCGATCGCGCTCGACACCATCCTCAATCAGAAGCCGCTCAATCAATCGACCGACGAAAAGATCAAGCTTTACTGCGTTTACGTCGCCATCGGCCAGAAGCGCTCGACCGTCGCCCAGTTCGTCAAGGTGCTCGAAGAGCAGGGCGCCTTGGAATATTCGATCGTCGTCGCCGCCACCGCGTCCGACCCGGCGCCGATGCAGTTCCTGGCGCCGTTCACCGGCTGCACCATGGGCGAATATTTCCGCGACAACGGCATGCACGCCGTGATCGTGTATGACGATTTGTCGAAGCAGGCGGTTGCCTATCGCCAGATGTCGCTGTTGCTGCGCCGCCCGCCGGGCCGCGAAGCCTATCCGGGCGACGTGTTCTACCTGCATTCGCGTCTGCTCGAGCGCGCCGCCAAGATGAACGACGGCAAGGGCGGCGGTTCGCTGACCGCGCTGCCGATCATCGAGACGCAGGCCAACGACGTGTCGGCCTACATTCCGACCAATGTGATTTCGATCACCGACGGCCAGATCTTCCTTGAAACCGACCTGTTCTATCAGGGCATCCGTCCGGCGGTGAACGTCGGTCTGTCGGTGTCGCGCGTCGGCTCGGCCGCGCAGACCAAGGCGATGAAGAAGGTCGCCGGCAAGATCAAGGGCGAGTTGGCTCAATATCGTGAGATGGCCGCCTTCGCGCAATTTGGTTCGGACCTCGACGCCACCACCCAGCGCATGTTGGCGCGCGGCGCGCGTCTGACTGAACTCCTGAAGCAGCCGCAGTTCTCGCCGCTGAAGATGGAAGAGCAAGTCGGCGTCATCTATGCCGGCGTCAATGGCTACCTCGATAAGTTCGAGGTCTCGCGCGTGCGCGCCTTCGAGAACGGTCTCTTGGCGCTGTTGCGCACCAAGTATGCCGATCTTCTCGACAGCATCCGCAAGAGCGGTGACCTGTCGAAGGACGACGAAGCCAAGCTGAAGGACGCTGTCGACGGCTACGCGAAGTCGTTCGCCTAGCCGTCTTGGCCGGGCTTGTCC
>JAQSCR010000645.1 GCA_029945495.1 Pseudolabrys sp.
GATTTCGCAGTTCGCCAACCTCAAGCTTGTAGGCGGGAGGTAGCCTCTCGGGCTCAAGCCGCGGTCAAGGCCGGCAGCGGCCGTTCGGCCGCGGCGGCGTCGCACCATTGATTGCGGCCGAGCCGCTTGGCGCGGTAGCAGGCGCTGTCGGCGGCGCGCAGCACCTGGCCCGGCATATCGCCGGCGCGCCGATGCGCCACACCGATGCTGACCGTCACCGCAATCAACTGGCCGTCGCTTTGCACCGGCGCGGCGCCGATCCGCCGCACCAGTTCGTTGGCCAGGCAGTCGGCGGCGTCCGCGGTCAGGCCTTCGACCAGCACGGCAAATTCCTCGCCGCCGATGCGCGCGGTGAATTTGACGCACGTGCCGCCGGCTTGCGCGACGATGTGCTGGATCGATTGCCCGACCGAACGCAGCACGCGGTCGCCGGTATCGTGGCCGTAGGTGTCGTTGACCTGCTTGAAGCGATCGATGTCGACCATCATCAAGGTGACGGCGTCGCCACGTTCGAACACTTTTTCGGTCAGTTCGAAAAACGCCCGCCGGTTCGGCAATTCGGTCAGGCCGTCGAGACGCACCAGGCCTTCCAGTTCGTCCTTCATCGCACGTAGTCGATCCGACATCACCACCAACGGGAAGGCGCCAATCGGCGCGAGGATGAACGTAAATGTTGTGGCGAGCGTGAAATGCAGAACCGGGTCTTTGAATCCGAAAAGGACGAACTGACCGGCAAGCAGAATGTACGCGCCCGCCAGCATCGCCAGGGTAATCAAGACGACCCGGTTCAAAGCTTTGAATAATTCGGCGCGAGACATACCGTTAGTTTCCCTGCCCATCCCTCCATCGTTCATAAGGGACAAAAACAAGGGAACTGCTGATAAATTGGATAAAGTTTTACGCTCTATCGCGGGCTAAGCGCGGCCTCAGCCCGGCCGGCGCGCCAGCGACAGCCAGATACCCCCGCCAACCAGGACCGCGCCGGACAACCGCCCGAGCAGCTTGTTGTGGTGCGGCTTGATGAACCAGGCGCGGCCGAAACCGGCGGCAACAGCCCAGCCGGCATCGAGCAGGCTGCCGAGCGTCACCGAACAGATGCACATCACCAGCAATTGCCGTTCGACCGGTAGCGTCGGATCGATGAACTGCGGCAGGAATGCCGTGAAAAAGGCGATCGTCTTCGGATTGGTGATGGCGACGATGAAGCCGCGCCAGGCATGCACATGCGCGCCGGGCGGGATCGCCTCGACGGGATCGCCGGCGTGACGCCAGGCCTGGATGCCGAGCCACAGGAGATAGGCGACGCCAACCCAGCGCAGCACTTCGAAAACTTCGGACGAAGCCTTCAGCACCCAGCTCAGGCCGAAGGCGATGAAGCCGAGCAGCAGCGCGTTGCCGGTCGACGCGCCGGCCACCGTCGTCAGCGCCGCGCGCGTACCCTGCCGCGCTCCGGTGGCGATGATCAAAGTGACGATCGGTCCCGGCGTCAGGAACAGCACGACGGTGATGAGCAGGAAGGCGGTGAACAGTTGGTAGTTCATGGGATTACCCTCTTTACCTCTCCCCGCAAGCGGGGCGAGGGAAGAAACTACTCCGCCTCATCGTCGGACAGGCGCTCCACCGACACGACGTGTTCATCATCAGCCGTATTGAGCACGATGACGCCTTGCGTCGAGCGGCCGGCGATGCGGATGCCGGCGGCCATGGTGCGGATCAGCTTGCCGGCGTCGGTGACCAGCATGACCTGGTCGTCTTCCTCGATCGGGAACGACGCCACCAGCCGGCCGATCTTCGGCTTGAGCTCGAACGCGCCGCCCTTCTTTTCCCAGATATCCATGGCGACGATGCCTTTGCCGCCGCGGCCGGTGATCCGGTATTCGTACGAGCTCGTCCGTTTGCCATAGCCGCGTTCGGACAGCGTCAGGACGAATTGCTCGGCCTCCGACAATTCCACATAGCGCTGTTCGCCAAGCTCGATATTGGCGACGTCGCCGGCCTCGGCCGCTTCTTCCATTGCCTCTTCGATATCGGCCGGCACGCCGGCGTCGTCGACTTCGGCGCCGGTGCCGCGCCGGATGGCGCTGGCGCGCTTCAGGTACGCGGCGCGTTCGTCCGAGCTGACGTCGATATGACGCAGGATCGACATCGAGATCAGCCGGTCGTCATTGTCGAGCGCGATGCCGCGCACGCCCATCGAGGTGCGGCCGGTGAAGACGCGCACGTCGGTGACCGGGAAGCGGATGCACTGGCCGCCGGACGACGTCAGCAGCACATCGTCGGCTTCCGTGCATATCTGCACGCCGACGATGCCCTCGCCGTCGGCGAGCTTCATGGCGATGATGCCGGAGCGGCGCACGTCGACGAAATCGGACAGCTTGTTGCGCCGCACCGTGCCCTTGGTCGACGCGAACATGACGTCGAGATTGGCCCAGGACGATTCATCCTCGGGCAGCGGCATGATCGAGGTGATGGTCTCGCCGGCATCGAGCGGCAGGATATTGATCATTGCCTTGCCGCGCGCCTGCGGGGCCGCCAGCGGCAGACGCCAGACCTTTTCCTTGTACACCTGGCCGCGTGACGAGAAGAACAGCACCGGCGTATGGGTCGAGGCGACGAACAGCCGCGAGACGAAATCCTCGTCGCGCGTCTGCATGCCGGAGCGGCCCTTGCCGCCGCGCTTCTGCGCGCGATAAGTCGACAGCGGCACGCGCTTGACGTAGCCGAGATGCGACACGGTGACGACCATCTCCTCGCGCTGGATCAGGTCTTCGTCCTCCAGATCGCCAATGGCTTCGGCGATCTCGGTGCGGCGCGGCGTCGCGAACTGCGCCTTCAGCGCAGTCAGGTCGTCCTTGATGATGGTCTGGATGCGCGCACGCGAGCGCAGGATATCGAGATAATCGGCGATCTCGGCGGCGAGCTTATCCAACTCAGCGGCGATTTCGTCGCGGCCTAAGGCAGTCAGGCGCTGCAGGCGCAGATCGAGGATGGCTTGCGCCTGTTCGGCCGACAGCCGCGTATTGCCTTCCGGCGAAATGCGGTGGCGCGGATCGTCGATCAGCAGCACCATGGTCGCCATGTCCTTGGCCGGCCAGTCGCGCGCCATCAACTGATCGCGCGCTTCCTTGGCGTCACGCGAGGCGCGGATCAGCTTGATCACCTCGTCGATATTAGCAACCGCGATGGCGAGACCGACCAGCACGTGGGCGCGGTCGCGCGCTTTGCCGAGCAGGAACTTGGTGCGCCGCGACACGACTTCCTCGCGGAACGCGACGAAAGCGACCAGCATGTCCTTGAGCGTCATCACCAGCGGGCGGCCGCCGTCGAGCGCCACGGTGTTGACGCCGAAGCTCGTCTGCAGCGGCGTGAAGCGATAAAGCTGGTTCAAGACGACATCGCGCTCGGCGTCGCGCTTGAGCTCGATCACCACGCGGTAGCCGTCGCGATCGGACTCGTCGCGCAGGTCGGAAATGCCGTCGATCTTCTTATCGCGCACCAGTTCGGCGATGCGCTCGACCATGGTGGCCTTGTTCACCTGATAGGGAATTTCCGAAATGATGATCGCTTCGCGTTCCTTGCGCAAAGTCTCGAAGGCGACCTTGCCGCGCATCACCACCGAGCCGCGCCCGGTGTGATAGGCGCTGTAGATGCCGGAACGGCCGAGAATGATGCCGCCGGTCGGAAAGTCGGGGCCTGGCACGATGCCGATCAGATCGTCGGTCGAGATCGCCGGGTTGTCGATCACCGCGATGGTGGCGTCGATGACTTCGCCGAGATTGTGCGGCGGGATATTCGTCGCCATGCCGACGGCGATGCCGCCGGCGCCGTTGACCAGCAGGTTCGGATAGCGCGCCGGCAGAACCTTCGGTTCGCTTTCGCTACCGTCGTAGTTTTCCTGGAAGTCGACCGTGTCCTTGTCGATGTCGTCGATCAGCGCCATCGACGGCTTGGCGAGGCGGCACTCGGTGTAGCGCATCGCCGCCGCCGGATCGCCGTCGACCGAGCCGAAATTGCCCTGCCCGTCGATCAGCTGCAGGCGCATCGAGAAGTCCTGCGCCATGCGCACCAGCGCGTCATAGATCGCGCTATCACCGTGCGGGTGATATTTGCCCATCACGTCGCCGACGACGCGCGCCGATTTGACGTATTTCTTGTCCGGCGTGTGGCCCTGCTCGTGCATCGAATAGAGGATGCGGCGATGCACCGGCTTCAAGCCGTCGCGCACATCGGGCAACGCGCGCGACACGATCACGCTCATCGCGTAATCGAGATACGAACGCTTCATCTCTTCGGTAATGGAGACAGGGCGTACGTCGGTGGGCTGATCGCCCCCCGATTTCGGTGTTTCAGTGTCGGACAATGAGGCGTTCCTGGAGGCGTTCTTGCGGAGCAAAAGAATCTGCGTTTTTCTAGCTGATTCAAGGCTCCGACGCCAACCCTAAAGAGGCCCGAAACAGGCTATTTTCTTTTTATATTTCAAAGCTTTATAGCGGGCCGCGGGGCCGCCGCCGGAGATCGCGGCGATGCCGTGGAATCAGCCGCATTAAAGCTCCCGCAAGGCCCCTAAACCGCTACCATCGCCGCCATGACAATGGCCTCGCTGTCGCTGGAATTCCTCGTCTCTGCCCTCGTCACGATGCTAGTCGTGCTCGATCCGATCGGGCTGGTGCCGTCGTTCATTGCCGTCACCCACGGCCTGCCGCCGAAAGCGCGCCGCAGCGTGGCGCTGCGGGCCTGCCTGATCGCCGCCGCGATCCTGGCAGGCAGCGCGCTTGCCGGCGACTGGCTGTTGCGCATGCTGTCGATCGGCCTGCCGGCGTTCCGCATCGCCGGCGGCCTGCTGCTGTTCTCGATCGCATCGGAAATGGTGTTCGGCGTGCGCGTCGTGCGCCAGACCGAAACCGCCGAACAGGCGATCGAGGAGCGCGTGCGCAACATCGCCGCCTTCCCGCTCGCCATTCCCTTGATGGCCGGGCCCGGCGCCATAACCGCCAGCGTGCTGCTGTCCGGCCGCAGCGGCGGCGATCCGGTCCGGCTCGGCGAATTGCTCGGCGTCATCGCCGCCGTCATGCTTTTGTGCTTCGTCGTCTTCGACCTCGCCAGCCGCATCGCCCAGTTTCTCGGCACCACCGCCACCGCGGTCGCCTCGCGCATTCTCGGCGTGCTGCTCGCGGCGCTTGCCGTCCAATTCGTCATCGACGGCGTGCGGGTGGCGATGGCGGGGTGACGACGGCGCCTGAGGCCTGCCCGATATATTCCGGCCGGGAACATTAACTGGTCCATGCAAAGTTATCAGATACCGTGACCTTCGTTCCGGCACCTGAGGCAGGCCATGGCTAACCCTATTTTGCACGACGAACTCATGCGCACCGCGCTCAAGGAACTCGAGCAGGCCGTATACAATCACGATCAGTGGGCCGAGACCCTTTATGGCACGCTCATCTGCCGATCGACGCCCGACGAACGCGATATCAGTGCCGATGCTCATCACAATTGCCGGTTTGGACAATGGTATCATAAGGCCGGAGCGACAATTCTTAAGAACCATCCGGGCTATGCGGAGATCGGCCTCGAGCATGAGCGCATGCACCAGTATGCGATCAGCCTGCTGCGCGCATCAATGCAAAACGTGCCGATTTCCTTCAAGGATTACGAACGCTTCTTGACCGCACTGAAGCGTCTGAAATTGGAAATTGCGACGGTCCAGAATGAACTGCAAACCGCGCTTTTCAACCTCGACCCGTTGACCGGGACGCCGAGCCGCATCGGCATGTTGAGCGGCCTGCGCGAGCAACTGGAACTCGTCAGGCGCAAGCACGCCTGCGCAATTGCAATGATGGATTTGGATCACTTTAAAGCCATCAACGATAAATATGGCCATGTCGTCGGCGACAAGGTCTTGGTCGGGTTCGCGCATTACCTCATGGCCCATCTGCGCCCCTACGATAAAGTATTTCGATACGGCGGAGAGGAGTTTCTGATCTGTTTGCCGGATACCGACCGGCAAACCGCTTGCGAAATTATAAGCCGGCTCCTTGAGGAACTTGCCTCTTTGCCATTTAACGCCGACGGCAAAGGCGAGTTTCACGTCACGGTCTCGTCCGGACTGACTGCTTTGGACCCTGATATCCCCGTGGAACAATCCATCGACCGGGCCGACAAAGCCCTCTATGCCGCCAAAGCAAGAGGACGAAACCGTGTCGTCGTGTGGGACGCGTCGATGAACGACCTGCCCGCCGAGGACGCAGGCGAAGCTTGACTGCGCGTTTTCAAATGACCGCCTCTTTATCGACAGAACGCTCCACATCAAGATGACGTTCGCCGAACAACCGCGCGCGGACGCAACCAAGGCTCGGGGAACCCGCGCAAACGCCCATCGTTGACGCACCGGCATCGGCATTTCAACACGGAGCCCGGCCATGAAAATCCTGCAATTCCTCGCCGTCGTGCTGGGCATGCTGGCGCTGGTGCCCGGCCTCGCTCATCTGTTCGAACTGCCGAACAAGATTTATCTCGACGAGGCCGACTATTTCATCGTGCAGAACATCTATCGTGGCTGGTCGCTGTTCGGCACCGTGCTGATCGCGAACCTCTTGGCCAATGCCGCGCTGGCTTACGCCCTGCGCGCCGAGCACGGAGCGTTATGGCTGGTGCTGGCCAATCTGCTGTGCATTGTCGGATCGCTGGCGATTTTTTTCGCCTTCACCTATCCGACCAATCAAGCAACCAACCAATGGACCGAGGTGCCAGCCAACTGGAAGCAGTTGCGCTGGCAATGGGAGA
>JAQSCR010000646.1 GCA_029945495.1 Pseudolabrys sp.
ATGGCCGGCTGCCCTGAGCGCGCGCCGTTCGACCGCATCATCGTCACCGCGGCAACGGAGGCGGTGCCGCCGGCTTTGCTCGAGCAATTGGCCGACGATGGCATCATGGTGTTACCGGTCGGTCCGCCTAACGGGCCGCAACGTATCATCAAGCTTACCAAATCGATAACGGCCACCGGCCACGATATCGCCCGCGAAGAACTCATTGCCGTTCGCTTTGTGCCGCTGCTGCCGGGGCAGGCGCGGGAATTGTAGCGCGCGGCGCCGATTTTGCGCCGTGACTCGTTCGTTTAACGAACGCCGCGCGGCAAAGTCACTGTGACAAAATTGTCGGCGCTGCAATCGCTAGGCAACAACTGCCCGTTTCTTAAAACCTTATTTACTCGTGAATGGTTTATTTCGGATTCTACATATTTGTGTGTGTGAGTGAGTAACCCAATGTCACGCCCCACCGCGTCGTTTCAATCGCTTGCTCGGCCGCGGGTCGCCGTTCTCGCGCTGATCGGCCTGGCGCTGGCCGGTTGCTCCAACTCCGGCCGCTTCGACAGCCCTTACGCATCCAACAATCGCGCACCCGCGCCGCGTCAGCCCGAATATACCGGTTCAATCGCGCAGCGCCCGGCGACGACGACGAGCCGCATCGTCGCGCAGCCTTTGCCGCAACCGAGTGCGCCCGCCACAGTGGCGTCCGGTTCCGGCGGTTATGCGACCGGCGCGCAGGGCCTCGGCGCCTATCGCCCTAATCAGCAGATGGGTGCGCAGAATTCAGACGTGACCGGTTCGGTCGCCGCGCCGAAGCCGTCAGGTTCATGGACCTGGGACGGCGGTTCGCCGGTTACCGTCGGTTATGGCGAAACCGCCGAGATGATCGCGCGCAAACACGGCGTACCGCTCACCGCGCTGTTGCAGACCAACGGAGTTGCCAATCCGGCCGCGATCAAGCCGGGCCAGCGTCTGGTCATTCCGCGTTATATTTCTTCCGCCGCGACCGCGCCGCAGGCTGCTGCGCCGCGCATCGCCGCGCCGGTGGCGACCGCCGCGCAAAATGCTGCTCCTGTCGGCGGCAACGTCCACGTCGTCGGCCCCGGCGAAAGCTTGATGCGCATTGCCCGCAAGAACAACATCGCCCTGACGACGCTGGCGCGCGCCAATAACCTGCAGCCTTACGCCAAGCTCAACATCGGCGATCGCATCACCATTCCGGGCGGCCATCAGGCCGCCGCACGTCCGGCGCCAGCAATGGCTGCGCCGGCGGCTTCGATGGCGATGTCACAGCCGGCGCCGCAAGTGGCGCAGCCGCGCACGGTTCCGGTTCAACGGGTGGCCACGGCGCCGACACAGACGGCGCGCGTCGCGACGCAGGAACCGCCGACCACCGAGACCGCGGCATCGAGCGGCGAACCGGCTGGCGCCATGCCGTCCTTCCGCTGGCCGGTGCATGGCCGTGTCATCGCCGCTTTCGGACCGAAAACCAATGGCGGCCAGAACGACGGCATCAATCTGGCGGTGCCGGAAGGCACGCCGATCAAGGCCGCCGAGGACGGCGTCGTCGCCTATGCCGGCAACGAGCTCAAAGGCTACGGCAATCTGGTGCTGATCCGTCACGCCAACGGCTTCGTGTCGGCCTATGCCAATGCCAAGGAGCTTTTGGTCAAGCGCGGCGACAGCATCAAGCGCGGCCAGGTGATCGCCAATGCCGGGCAGACCGGCAACGTGACGTCGCCGCAGCTGCACTTCGAAATCCGCAAGGGCTCGACCCCGGTCGATCCGACCAAGTATCTCAGCGGCGCGGCCGGCTGATCTTTAACTGCGCGTGACCTTGTCCGAAAACCGGTTTCCACTTTTCGGGATCACGCGCTAGTCGTCCTTCAGCATCACGCCGAGACGGCCGGCCAGTTCCTGGATGAACTGCCAGGCGACGCGGCCCGAGCGCGAGCCGCGCGTCGTCGCCCATTCCAGCGCCTCGCGACGCAGTTCGTCGTCCGACACCTTGATCTTGTGATAGGCGACGTAGCCCTCGACCATGGCGAGGAATTCGTCCTGGCTGCAGCGGTGGAAGCCGAGCCACAGGCCGAAACGGTCGGACAGCGACACTTTTTCCTCGACCGTCTCGCCCGGATTGATCGCGGTCGAGCGCTCGTTCTCGATCATGTCGCGCGACATCAGATGGCGGCGGTTGGAGGTGGCGTAGAAGATCACATTATCGGGCCGGCCTTCGACGCCGCCGTCGAGGACGGCCTTGAGAGACTTGTAGCTGGTGTCGTCATTGTCGAACGACAGGTCGTCGCAAAACACGATGAAGCGGAACGATGAGGCGCGCGCGATCGCCATCAGTTCGGGCAGGCTCTCGATATCCTCGCGGTGGATTTCCACGAGCTTGAGCGGCCCGCTCTTGCTGGTGCGCGCGGCGTTGATCGCGGCGTGCGAGGCCTTCACCAGCGAGGATTTGCCCATGCCGCGCGCGCCCCACAGCAGCGCATTGTTGGCCGGAAGGCCCTTGGCGAAGCGCTCGGTGTTCTCGACCAGCATGTCGCGCACGCGATCGATGCCCTGGAGCAGCGACATTCCGACGCGGTTGACGTGCGGCACCGGCGCAAGCTGGCCGTCCGGCTGCCAGACATAGGCGTCGGCGACGGTCAAATCGGGTGCGGCCGGCCGGCGCGGCGCCAGACGTTCCAGCGCGTCGGCGATGCGCGCCAGCACGTCGGCGTCGGCTTTCCCGGGAGAGGCCTTTTTCGGCTTCGATACCGCCTTTGCCGAGGCTTTGGCCGCGGGGCGGCGCGCTGCGGAGGAGGCGGATTTGGACTTCGGTCGTGCCATGAGGGGTGCCTTGCAAAAGTTGGCTGCTCTTAGCGTCCGGGCCTTAGCGCTGCAAGCCAATAGGGGCCGAAATGGCCGGAAATGGCCTTTATTGAGGGCGAATCCGGTGCTTGGCAGCGTTGCAATTGAGCGGGCGGCGGTTATAGTCCGCGCGAAATTCAAGGCGTTTGAGCCGGGCCCAAGCCCGGCGCGCCGGAAAACCACGCAAGGGAAGCTTCGATGTTTATTACGCCGGCGTACGCGCCAGGGGGGTCGTTAGGGGGTCTGTTCGGCGGAGCAGGCGGCGACGGCGGCATGCTGATGTCGCTGCTGCCTTTCGTCCTGATCTTCGTCATCATGTATTTCCTGATCCTGCGGCCGCAGCAGAAGCGCGTGAAGACGCATGCGGAAATGGTCAAGAACGTGCGCCGCGGCGACACCGTCGTCACCAATGGCGGCCTCATCGGCAAGGTCACCAAGGTGGTCGATGACGACCAGATCGAGATCGAAATCGCGCCGGACGTGAAGATCCGCCAGCTTCGTGGCATGATCACCGACGTGCGCGCCAAGGGCGAACCGGTGAAGGACGAATCTGCGTCCAGCTGATTGGCGGACCGTTTCGTTTCGCATTTGCGTTCGTTATCTTAGGCTTTTTGGCACTTCAAGTCGGGACCTCATGCTTTATTTCACGCGGTGGAAGGCGGCGGCCATTGTGCTCACGGCGCTCGTCGTTTGCCTGTTTGCCGTCCCGAATTTCTTCCCCGAAGCGACGGTGAAGAGTTGGCCTGCCTTCGCGCAGCGCCGTCTCGTGCTCGGCCTCGACTTGCAGGGCGGCTCGCACATCCTGCTCGAAGTCGACACCAATGCGGTGCGCAAGGATAAGCTCGAGACCACCCGCGATGACGTCCGCCGCGTGCTGCGCGATGCCCGCGTCGGCTATACCGGCCTGGTGGTGCGCGGCAACAGCGTCGAAGTGCGCCTGCGCGACGGCGCCAGCATGGACGCGGCGCTGACCAAGTTGCGGGAACTATCGGTCCCGCTGGGCGGCATTCTCGGCGGCAGCGGCCAGCGCAGCCTCGAAGTCACCACCGAAGCCGGCAATCTGATTCGCCTCACGGTGGGCGATGCGGCGATCGTCGACCGCGTGCGTCAGTCGGTCGAACAGTCGATCCAGATCATCGAGCGGCGCGTCAACGAACTCGGCACCGTCGAACCGCTGATCCAGCGCCAGGGCACCGACCGCATTCTGGTCCAGGTGCCGGGCCTGCAGGATCCGACCCGGCTTAAAGAGTTGCTTGGCAAGACCGCCAAGCTCGACTTCCGCATGGTCGATATCGGCACCCCGGTGGAGCAGGCGCTGCAGGGCCGGGCCCCCCCGGAAGACGATCTGCTGTACTCATCGACCGCCCCCAAGACACCCTATCTGATCGAGAAGCGTGTCCTGGTCTCAGGTGCTGAACTGACCGACGCGCAGCCCGGCTTCGACCAGCGCACGTCGGAGCCGATCGTGTCGTTCCGCTTCAATACCGCCGGTGCGCGCAAATTCGCCCAGGCAACGCAGGAAAATGTCGGCAAGCCGTTTGCCATCGTGCTCGACAACGAAGTGATTTCGGCGCCGGTCATCCGCGAGCCGATCCTCGGCGGCTCGGGGCAGATTTCCGGCAGCTTCACGGTGCAAAGCGCCAACGATCTCTCGATCCTGTTGCGCGCCGGCGCGCTGCCGGCGCCGCTGACGATCATCGAAGAGCGCACCGTCGGCCCCGGCTTAGGGGCCGACTCGATCGCCAAGGGCAAGATTTCGTCTTATGTCGGCGCCGCCATGGTCATCCTCTTCATGCTGGCGACCTACGGCCTGTTCGGCTTGTTCGCCAATATCGCGGTCGCGATCAACGTCGCCATGATCTTCGGCGTACTGTCGCTGCTCAATGCGACGCTGACCTTGCCCGGCATCGCCGGCATCGTCTTGACGGTCGGCATCGCCGTCGACTCGAACGTGCTGATCTACGAGCGCATCCGCGAGGAAGTGCGCGGCGGCCGTTCGCCGATCAACGCGATCGACGCCGGTTTCAGCCGCGCGCTGGCGACCATTCTCGACTCCAACATCACCACCTTCATCGCCGCTGCGGTGCTGTTCTATATCGGCACCGGCCCGGTGCGCGGCTTTGCCGTCACGCTCGGCATCGGCATCGTGACGACGGTGTTCACCGCCTTTACCGTGACGCGGCTGATCGTGGCCACCTGGGTGCGCTGGCGGCGTCCCCAGCACGTACCGATTTAGGGTCGCGCATGATCCCGAAAAGTGGGAACCGGTTTTCGGATAAGATCATGCGCAAGGAAATATAGCTCATGCGCCTGCTTCGCATCGTCCCCGACGATACCAAATTCGACTTCATGCGCTTCCGGCGCATCAGCTTTCCATTGTCGGCGCTGCTGTCGATCCTGGCGATCTCGCTGTATTTCTTCCACGGCCTGAATTTCGGCATCGACTTTCGCGGCGGCACCTTGCTGGAAGTGCGCCAGATCGAAGGTGCGGCCGATCTCGCCAAGATGCGCGCGACCATCGCCACTTTAGGCCTGGGCGAGGCACAGTTGCAGCAGTTCGGCGGCCCAAGCGAAGTGCTGATCCGTATCGCTGAACAGCCGGGCGGCGACGCCGCGCAGCAGCAGGCGGTGACCAAGGTGAAGGCGGCGCTCGGCACCGGCGTCGAGTATCGCCGCACCGAAGTGGTCGGCCCGCGCGTGTCCGGCGAGTTGCTGTCCTACGGCGTGGTCGGTCTGGGCCTCGCGATCCTGTGCATCCTTGTCTATTTATGGTTCCGCTTCGAGTGGCAATTCGCGCTCGGCGCCATGATCGCCAACGTGCACGACATCGTGCTGACCATCGGTTTCATGTCGGTGACGCAGATCGACTTCGATCTCACCAGCATCGCCGCGCTGTTGACCATTCTCGGCTATTCGCTCAACGACACCGTCGTCATCTACGACCGAATTCGCGAAATGCTGCGGCGCTACAAGAAGCTGCCGATGCCGGACCTGCTGAATGCCTCGGTCAACCAGACATTGTCGCGTTCGGTCATCACCCACGTCACCGTCAGTTTGGCGCTGCTGGCCTTGCTGCTGTTCGGCGGCCAGGCGATCCACTCGTTCACGGCGACCATGATGTTCGGCGTGGTGCTGGTCGGCACCTATACGTCGGTGTTCATCGCCGCGCCGATCCTGATCTATCTCGGCGTCGGGCGCGGCGGCGACGCGCTGACGCGGCCCGAGGGTGACAAGGGCAAATCTTGATGGGCAAATCTTGATGGGCAAATCTTGATGGGCAAATCTTGATGGGCAAGCGGCCCTGACGATGGCGGCCGGGCCGGGCCTCGATACGCCGCATCTGCCGATCCCCGCGCCGATCGACGCCTACGGCAACGGCGGCTTTCGCTTCGGCGGCATGTCGCACCGGGGCTCGTTGATTTGCTTTCCAGACGGCATGTGGGCTTGGCCGGTCACGTCGGTCGCCGACTTGAGCGAGGCGTCGCTTTCGCCGGCGCTGGCGCATGCCGGCGCGATCGACGTGTTCCTGATCGGCGCCGGACGCGACCCCTGGGTGCTGCCGGCGCCTTTGCGGGCGCTGTTCCGCGAGCGCTCGATTTCGGTCGATGTCATGGCGACGGGCGCCGCTGTGCGCACCTACAATATCCTGCTGGCGGAAAATCGCCGCGCCGGCGTCGGCTTGATCGCGGTCGATTGATAGAAACCCCGTCATTCCGGGGCGAGCGCTCTTCAGCGCGCGAACCCGGAATCCAGGGCTGGATTCCGGGTTCGCGGGCTAGTGCCCGCGCCCCGGAATGACCAAAACATCGGCATGACTTCAAACTTTGAACACTGCGCCGCATTGGTGCGCGAGGCCGACCGCGACCGTTATCTGGCGACTTTGTTTGCCCCTAGCGAGCG
>JAQSCR010000647.1 GCA_029945495.1 Pseudolabrys sp.
CGGCGTGCGTGTCGAGGCGATCACCATCGCCCACGGCAATGTCGGCTTCGCGCAAGGCTTCCTGGAACTGGCCCTGGAATTCGTTGGCCATGCGGCGGACCTTGCCGATCATCTGGCCGACAGTGCGCAGCACGCCCGGCAGTTCCTTCGGCCCGATCGCGATCAACGCGACGATGCCAATGAGGAGAATCTCACCCCAACCTAAATTGAACATGGGTCAGTCATCTCCACGCGCGGACAACGCAAGGCGCGACTTCAAACGCGCGCCGGGCGCGGGCTTGCCGTCAGGAATGCGCGCGCTCGGTTTCGGCCTTCTGCGCCGGCGGATTTTCGATGGTCTTGACCGGCTCGGGCAAAGGCCCGGATTTGGCCTCGGCGGTCTTCTCGTCTTCCGACATGCCCTTCTTGAAGGCCTTGATGCCCTGGGCGAAGTCGCCCATCAGGCCGGAAATCTTGCCGCGGCCGCCGAACAGCAGCATCACCACGACGATGACGATCAGCCAGTGCCAGATACTAAAGGAACCCATCACATGTCCTCCGCGGCGACTGGCTTTGCCCCTTAAGCCGTCCCGCCTTCATGATTTGGACTAGAAACTAGGCCGCGGAAGCGGCAAAAACAAGGACTTAACCGGGGCGCGTCAGGGGCGTGATGACGCGGTTAATTGGGGGATTGGCGCTGGCTTTGTTGATTTGTCATGGCCGGGGGATAGCCCGTCGAAGACGGGCGTGAACGCCATTATGTCCCGGCCATCCCGCTTAGAGGCGCAATGTGCCCGCCTAAGCGGGATCACCGGGCCCCGGCGCAAATGCGCCGGCCCGGTGATGACAATTCCAATCTACTTCTCGCCTTCGCCATCATCCGGCGCGGCCTCGGCGGACGCCTGCGGCGGCTCCAGTTCCAGTTCCGGCGCCGGCGCCAGACCGAGGTCGAGATCGCCCGGCTCGAGCGGATCCTCGTCGTCGCGCAAGGTGGCGTCGTCCGACGGCATCGGCACGCCGAAACCGGACGGCATGTTGCCTTCCAGTAGCCCGGCGCCTTTGAGTTCGTCGAGACCGGGGAGATCAGCGACCTCCTCTAGGCCGAAATGCGACAGGAAAGCCTCATTGGTGCCGTAGGTGATCGGCCGGCCCGGCGCCTTGCGGCGGCCGCGCGGACGGATCCAGCCGGTCTTGAGCAGCACGTCGAGCGTGCCGGCGGCGGTGGCGACGCCGCGGATTTCCTCGATCTCGGCGCGCGTCACCGGCTGGTGATAGGCGACGATGGCAAGCGTCTCGATCGCCGCGCGCGACAGCTTGCGCGTCTCGGTGACGTTCTTGGTCAACAGCCACGACAGATCGTCGGCGGTGCGGAAGGTCCATTTGCGGCCGATCTTCACCAGATTGACGCCGCGCGTCGCATATTCGGCCTTCAGCCGGGCGAGCGCATCCTTGACGTCGACGCCCTCGGGGAGCGAGCGCATCAAAGCCGCCTCGTCGAGCGGCTCGCCGGCGGCAAACAGCAGCGCTTCCAACAGGCGCAGTTCGTCGCCGCGCGGCGCCGGCTCGGCGCTGTCGTCGTCGGTGACGACGATTTCGACGGTCTCGGTCACGATCGTTTCCGTGACTTCGATGGTCTCAACGGGAGCGGCCGGCTCATCGTCATTGTGCACGATCTTGAGCTTCTTGGCGGCAGCTGACATGGGCTCCATCTCCTTATGCGTTTTCTTGTGCGTCATGCGATGATGCACCGCCGCTCATCGCCACACGCTTGCGCATGTAGATCGGCGAGAACGACTCCTTCTGATGAATTTCGGCGTGCCCCTCGCGCACGAGCTCCAGCGCGGAGGCAAACGACGAGGCAAACACGGTCGCCGTCATCGACGGCTCGACCACGTAAGTGATGAGGAAGCTATCGATGCGCGACCAGTCGCTCGATTGGCCGATCAGCCGCTCCAGCGTGGCGCGCGCTTCGGCCAGCGACCAGACGGTGCGCTTCTTGAAGCGGACGCGAGAGAGCACGGTGCGCTGGCGCTGCGAGGCATAGGCGGTCAGCAGGTCGTACAGCGTAGCCGAATATTCCGGCGTTTTGACTTCGGCGATCGGCTCCGGCAGGCCGCGCGCGAACACGTCGCGGCCGAGCTGCGGCCGATCCATCATCTTGGTGGCGAATTCGCGGAGCGCCTCCAGCCGGCGCAGGCGGCTGGCCAAAGCCAGCGCCATGTCCTCGGCGCTCGGCCCCTCGCCGGGGGCGGCTTCCGGCAGCAACAGCCGCGACTTGAGGTAAGCGAGCCAGGCCGCCATCACCAGATAATCGGCGGCGAGTTCGAGGCGCACCTTGCGCGCGGCTTCGATGAAAACGAGGTACTGGTCGGCCAGCGCCAGGATCGAGATCTTGTGCAGGTCGACCTTCTGCTGGCGCGCGAGCGTGAGCAGCAGGTCGAGCGGACCCTCGAAGCCCTCGACGTCGACGATCATCGCCGGCTCGCTGTCGGCGCGGTCGGCTTCGAGCGGGATCACCGATTGCGCGGTACTGAATTCCTCAGGCGCCATGAGCCTGTCATCCTTTACGAGCTACGTTGAAACTGGCCGCCCCGGTACCGTCGATGAGGCAACCATCTCGTTGAATATCCGGCGCGCCGCCGCGACATCGAACTCCTCGCGGCCGCGACGCGCTGCCAATGCGGCCTGCGCGCGTTGTGCCGCCAGACCGTTAAGTTCGGGCGCGGCACCGGCGACCTGCATCATCTCGGCAAGATCGCCATTGCAATGAAGCACGACATCGCAGCCGGCGGCGAGCGCAGCGTGGCTGCGTTCGGCAATTGTCCCCGACAAAGCGCCCATCGAGACGTCGTCGCTCATCAGCAGCCCCTTGAAGCCGATAAAGCCGCGAATCACCTGGCTGACTATTGTGACCGAAGTCGTCGCCGGTGAGGCGGCATCGATGGCGCTAAACACAACATGCGCGGTCATGCCGAGCGGCAGGTCGCTGAGCGGAACAAAAGCGGCAAAATCGGTCTTTTCCAGCGTCGCCCGGTCGGTATCGACCACCGGCAGCCGGGCGTGGCTGTCAGCCGTGGCGCGACCGTGGCCCGGCAGGTGCTTGAGGACCGGCAGGACGCCGCCGGCCATGAGCCCTTCCGCCACCGCCCTGGCAATAGCCGCGACCTTGGCCGGTTCCGTGCCATAGGCACGATCACCTATAATCGGATCGCCACCCGGCACCGGCACGTCGGCGATCGGCAGGCAATCGACGTCGATACCCAAGGCCATGAGGTCGGCGGCAATCAGATGGCCGGCGAGACGCGCCGCCGCCAGGCCGGAAGTCTGATCGCGGTCGTAAATCGCGCCGTAGCGGCTGCCTGCCGGATAGGCCGGCCAATGCGGCGGGCCGAGGCGTTGCACCCGGCCGCCTTCCTGATCGATCAGAACGGGTGCTTCCCAGCCGACAATATCGCGGAAATCGCGCAACAGGTCAGTCACTTGCTGTGGCGAGTTGATGTTGCGCTTAAAGAGGATCAGGCCCCACGGGCTGGCCTCGCGCAGAAACGCGCGCTCGTTGCCGGCGATCGTCAGTCCCGCCAGACCGGTGATGAATGCGCGTGCAGCCATGCCTTGCTCCAAGGGTGGCGCGGATTACCCCGCGCCAGCTTGCAGAGCAAGTTGGCCTGTTAATTCTTCTTAGTTCTTCTGGACGAGACAGCTGCCGCCGGCCGACTTCAGGCTCGCGCACATCTGGCTGGCCTGGGCAGAATCGCCGAACGGGCCGACCAAAGCCCGGAAGAAGATGCCCTTTTCCCCGAGATCGACACGCTTGATGAAAGGCTGCCGATTGCCGAGCTGGCCCGGATACTTGCCCTGGAGGCTGCGGAAGGCGGCCTGGGCCTCCTCCTCGCTGCGCTGGGCCGAAACCTGGACGGCATAGCCGCCACCGCTGACGGCGGCCGGGGCGGCTGCCGCTGCGGCCCGCTGCGGGGCGGCCGGACGCGCCGGCGCCGGCGCGGCGTTGGGATTGAGCGACAAAGGCGCGTTGGCATTGGGCGCATTGGCATTGGGCGCATTGGCATTGGGCGCATTGGCATTGGGCGCATTGGCGGACGCGGCCGTCCGCGCGGCGGGCTGGGCGGCGCGCGCAGCAGGGGCACGCGCCGGTTCGGGCTCGGCTTGCGGCCGCGGGCTCGCCAGTTGCACCGGCGCTGGCGCCGGAACAGGAACGGGAGCCGACGCCGGCCGTTGCGGCGTCGTCGCGATCACGCGCGGCTGTGACGTGGGCGCCGGTACAGGCGCGGGTTCGGTCATCTGCGGCGCGCCGTCGCCGGCCTGATCCGGCTTGATGGCGATGGTGCGGATTTTCTTCGGCTCGGCGCCGACCACGCCGCTGCTGGGCTGCGGTGCGCTATTGGTGGTGACGACGGGAACCGGCTGCTCTTCGCGCGATAGCAGCTTTTCGCCCTGCCCGCGCTCGTTGACGCGCTCGGTGATCACCTTGTTGGCCGGGGCATCCTTGGTCGCCGCGGCCGGCACGATCTTGCTCGGCGCCTGCTCCGCCTTGATCACCGGCGGTGGCGACGACACCGACGAGGATCCGAAAATCGCGCGATAGCCGAAGGCGCCGGCGGTTCCGATCACCGCCAGC
This sequence comes from Pseudolabrys sp., assembly GCA_029945495.1. Lineage (GTDB taxonomy): Bacteria > Pseudomonadota > Alphaproteobacteria > Rhizobiales > Xanthobacteraceae > Pseudolabrys. Next base: position 4,613 of record JAQSCR010000647.1, read on the forward strand.
GCGAACACGCCGGCGATCGCCATGATGCCGATGCGACGCCGGTTGGGCGGCACATCGTCGTAATAATCGTCATCGCTGCCGGGCTGCGGCGCAAAAGGGCTCTGCGATTTCGGGAACGGGTCCTGCTCATAACCGGAGGCCGCGGTCTCGGCCGGAAAGCCGTGCGCCTCGTAGCCGGGCGCGCCATAGCCCGGCACTTCGTAATTCGGCACCTCGTAGGCGGCGCCCGGCGGGGTAGCGGCCTGATAGCCCTGACTCTCGGTGCCGGCGTGATAAAGGTCGGCGGAGCCGGGGAGCGGCACGCTGCCAAAAGATTGGCGGGTAAAATCCTGCGATCCGTATTGCGGCGCGGCGCTCTGCGGGGCTGGCGGCGCCGATGGCGCAAGCCGCGCCGGCTCCGGCGGCCAGGCGGGAGTAGGCTCCGGCTGGCGCGCTGCGGCGGGGCGACGATTGCCGCCGAATTCGGAAAATGGGTCGTTCTGGCCGATCAAACGGGCGAGTTCGGCGAGCGGATCGCTGCCGCTGGGCGCAGCGCCGCGCGCGGGCGTTTCGTTGCCACGGTAGGGCCGCTGGTTTTGATCGTCCGCCATACAATCCCCGGTACTCAGTTTAGCCCAACAGCGCGGGAGGCGAGAACCGTTTCAGATGGCCTCGCAAAATGGGCGTTCCGGCGATCAGAACCTACCGCATTTCCTCCGGCGCATCGACTCCCAACAGCGCCAGCCCCGAAGCCAGCACAGTGACTATCCCCTGCACCAAAGCCAGCCGTGCCACCGTCACTTCTGGATCATTCTGGATAATGAAACGTAAATGCGGCGACTCTTTGCCGCCGCGGCTCCATTGCGAGTGAAATTCGCTTGCCAATTCATAGAGGTAGAAGGCAACGCGGTGTGGCTCATGGGCAGCCGCCGCCGACTCGATCAGGCGTGGGTAAAGCGCCAGCTTGCGCATGATCGACAGTTCTCCGGGATCCGACAGCCGGTCGAGCGGCACAGCTTTGAGCGCCCCCAGTAGCCTGTTCGGGTCGTCGGGGAACTCCGGAATCTCGGCCTTGGCTGTGCGGAAGATCGAGCGGCCGCGGGCATGGCCGTACTGGACGTAGAACACCGGGTTCTCGCGGCTCTGCTCGATCACCTTGGCGAGGTCGAAATCCAGCACCGCGTCGTTTTTGCGATACAGCATGTCGAAGCGCACGGCCGAGCGGCCGACTTCGGCGACCACTTCGCGCAAGGTGACGTAGTCCCCGGCCCGCTTCGACATCTTCACCGGCTCGCCGGCGCGCAGCAGGCGTACAAGCTGCACCAGCTTGACGTCGAGCTCGGCCTTGTTGCCGGAAAGTGCCGACACCGCCGCCTTCATGCGCTTGATGTAGCCGCCGTGATCGGCGCCCCAGACGTCGATCAGATTGAGAAAGCCGCGGTCGAGTTTCGACTTGTGATAGGCGATGTCGGTGGCGAAATAGGTGTAGCTGCCGTCCGACTTGAGCAGCGGCCGGTCGACGTCGTCGCCGAAGGCGGTCGAGCGGAACAAGGTCTGTTCGCGGTCTTCCCAGTCTTCGAGATTGCCGCTTTTCGGCGGCGGCAGCCGGCCTTCATAGACATGACCCAGTTCGCGCATCTGCGCGATCGTGGTTTCAACCACGTCCTTTGGCCGAACCGCCGGCTCTTCGGTCGCAAACGGGTCGGGCAATTCGCCCTCGATCAGCGAACGCTCGGAAAAGAACACGTTCGGCACGATGCGCAAGGAGGCCAGATCGTTGCGGATCTCGGCCATCATCATGTCGGTAGCGCGCAGACGCACGATCGGCAGCCATTCGGCTTCCGGCATTTTGGTGAGGCTGTCGCCGTAGTCAGCGGCCAGTTCGGCGCCGCACTCTTTGAGATAATCGCCGGGGTAAAGGCCATCGGGGATTTCGCCGATGGCTTCGCCCAAGGCTTCGCGGTAGCGAAGGAACGCCGAGCGCGCCAGCACGTCGACCTGCGCGCCGGCGTCGTTGATATAGTATTCGCGCGTCACGTCGTAGCCGGCAAAGGCCAGAAGGCTCGCCAACGCATCGCCGAACACCGCGCCGCGGCCATGGCCGACATGCAGCGGCCCGGTCGGATGGGCCGAGACAT
>JAQSCR010000648.1 GCA_029945495.1 Pseudolabrys sp.
CGATCCTTATGCCCGCGGCTCATACTCCTATGCGATGCCGGGCGCCGCCGGCGAGCGCGCGGTGCTGGCGGCCGCGGTCGACGATCGCCTGTTCTTTGCCGGGGAAGCCTGCTCGGCGCATGATTTCTCGACCGCGCATGGCGGCTACCTGACCGGCGTCGCCGCGGCCGACCAGGCGATCGCCGCGCGCCGGCGTGAAGCGCGCGCATAAGGCCGATCCGGTTCGCGCACCGTCAAACATGTCAAACAAATTGTGATGACAAATTCTTTGCGCTTGCCGCCGCGCTTTGCCAGCATGACGCAAACGTCCGGGGAGATACCATGCCATCCATTTTCGTTTTTGACGCCTATGGTACGTTATTCGACGTGCACGCGGCGATCGGCCGCTTTCGCGAGCGCGCCGGTCCCGACGCCGACCGCATGTCCGATCTGTGGCGCACGAAACAGCTCGAATATTCCTGGACGCTGACGCTCGCCGGCCATTATATGGATTTCTGGGCGTTGACCGAACGCGCGCTCGATTACGCGCTGGCGCGGGTGCCGTCGGTGCCGAAATCGCTCAAAGCCGACCTGCTCGGGGCCTACTTCACCCTCGACGCTTTCCCCGACGCGCGCAGCGCGCTCAAAGCCCTGAAAGCGGCCGGCCACAAGACCGGCATTCTGTCGAACGGCTCGCCGGCGATGCTGCGCGGCGCGGTCGACAACGCCGGCATTGGCGGCGACCTCGACGGCGTGCTGTCAGTCGACAGCTTGAAGATGTTCAAACCGCGGCCGGAGGTCTATGCGCTGGTCACCGATCATTTCCGATGCGCGCCCAAGGATGTCACCTTCGTGTCGTCCAACCGCTGGGACGTGATGGCGAGCGTGTCGGTCGGCTTCCGCGGCGTGTGGGTCAACCGCGCCATGATGCCGGACGAATATCTCGATTTCGCTCCGGAACGGACGGTGCCCGACCTCAGTTCCCTGGCCGCCATCCGCTAGGCATTCGCAGGACTGGCGCGGCCGCGCAGCGCTGCCTATATCCGGGGAGCGACGCCCTCCTTCATGTTCCTTTTTGCGCGACTCATTCATGCCATCGATCATTTCCATCAACGACCTGTCGAAGACCTATGCGTCCGGATTCCAGGCGCTCAAGACGATCAATCTCGACATCAAACGCGGCGAGATATTCGCCTTGCTCGGTCCCAACGGCGCCGGCAAGACGACGTTGATCGGCGTCGTCTGCGGCATCGTCAATCCGACGGCCGGAACCGTGAGCGTCGACGGCCACAATATCGTCACCGACTATCGCGTCGCCCGCTCGCTGATCGGGCTGGTGCCGCAGGAACTCACCACCGACGCTTTCGAATCGGTCTGGGACACGGTGAGCTTCAGCCGCGGCCTGTTCGGCAAGCCGAAGAACCCGGCCCATATCGAGAAAATCCTCAAGGATCTGTCGCTGTGGGACAAGAAAGACAGCAAGATCATGACGCTGTCGGGCGGCATGAAGCGGCGCGTGCTGATCGCCAAGGCGTTGTCGCACGAGCCGCAGGTCTTGTTCCTCGATGAGCCGACCGCCGGCGTCGACGTCGAACTGCGCAAGGACATGTGGCAGGTGGTGCGCGATCTGCGGGCGTCCGGTGTCACCATCATCCTGACCACCCATTACATCGAAGAAGCCGAGGACATGGCCGACCGCATCGGCATCATCAGCAAGGGCGAAATCATTCTGGTCGAGGACAAGGCCGAACTGATGCGCAAGCTCGGCAAGAAGCAGCTGACGCTGCATTTGCAGAAGCCGCTCGGTGCGGTGCCGGCAGAGCTCGCCGCGCACAATTTGGCGCTCGCCGCTGGTGGCTGCGAACTGGTCTTCACCTACGACACCACGGCGGAACGCACCGGCGTCACCGCGCTATTAAGCGACCTCAACCGCCTCAACATCCCGTTCCGCGACCTGCAGACGACGCAAAGCTCGCTGGAGGACATCTTCATCGGCCTGGTGAGCGAACGCGCCGGAGCCACGCCAGGAATCGCTACATGAACAGCCACGCGATTCTGGCGATCTACAAATTCGAGATGGCGCGCACCTTCCGCACCATCTGGCAGAGCATCGTCTCGCCGGTGATATCGACCTCGCTCTATTTCGTGGTGTTCGGCGCGGCCATCGGCTCGCGCATCACCGAAATCGAAGGCGTCGCCTACGGCGCCTTCATCGTGCCCGGGTTGATCATGCTGATGCTGCTGACGCAGAGCACGATGAACGCCTCGTTCGGCATCTATTTTCCGCGTTTCACCGGCACGATCTACGAATTGCTGTCGGCCCCGGTGTCGTCGTTCGAGATCGCCTGCGGCTATGTCGGCGCGGCTGCGACCAAGTCGGTGGTTCTTGGACTGATCATTCTGGCGACTTCGTGGCTGTTCGTGCCGCTGCACATCGCCCATCCGTTCTGGATGCTGGCCTTCCTGGTGCTGACCGCGGTCACCTTCAGCCTGTTCGGCTTCATCATCGGCATCTGGGCCGACGGCTTCGAGCAGCTGCAGATCATTCCGCTGCTGATCATCACACCGCTGACCTTCCTCGGCGGCACCTTCTATTCCACCCATGTGCTGCCGCCGTTCTGGCAGACCGTCACTTTGTTCAATCCGGTCGTCTATCTGATCAGCGGGTTCCGCTGGAGCTTTTTTGAGATCGCCGACGTCAGCCCGCTGGTCAGCCTCGGCATGACGTTGGTGTTCCTGGTGACCTGCCTCGTGACCATCTGGTGGATCTTCAAAACCGGCTACCGGCTGAAGAAATAGACGGCGGCGGCTATTTCTCCGCCAGCGCGTCCAGAATCCGCGCCCAGGAGCGGATGCCCTTGTGGTAGCAGGTGAGGTCGAATTTCTCGTTCGGCGAATGCACCCGGTCGTCGTCGAGCGCGAAGCCGACCAGCAGCGAATCCATTCCGAGCACGCTCTTGAAGTCCGACACGATCGGGATCGAACCGCCGGCGCCGACCGTCACCGCCTTTTTACCCCACTCCTCGCCGAGCACCTCACGCGCCTTGTTGAGCGCCGGATTGTCGAACGACAATTGCAGCGCGCCGCCGAGGCCGAAATTACCGAACTCGACCTTGCAGTCCGCAGGCAGCCGCTCGCGGACGAAGGCGCGGAAATTGTCGCGGATCTTGACCGGGTCCTGATCGCCGACCAGGCGGAACGACACCTTGGCCGAGGCCTCGCCGGGGATGACGGTCTTGGCGCCCTCCCCGGTATAGCCGCCGATGATGCCATTGATCTCGGCGGTCGGCCGCGTGGTGACCAGTTCGATCAGCATGCGGTCCTTTTCGCCGGACGGAATCTTCAGACCGATGGGCCCGAGGAATTTCTCCGGAGTCAGATCGAGGCTTTTGAGGTCGGCCTTGATGTCGTCCGGCAATTCATGCACCCCGTCATAGAAGCTAGGGATGGTGACGCGGCCATTATCATCCCAGAGCGCGCCGAGGATCTTGGCCAGGAGCCGGATCGGGTTCTGTGCCGCCCCGCCGAACACGCCGGAGTGGAGATCGCGGTCGGCGCACGTTATTTTCACATCCTCATAAACCAGCCCGCGCAGCGAGGTGGTCACGGCCGGGGTCTGGGCATCCCACATGGCGGTATCGCAGACCAGCGCGAGGTCGAGTTTGAACTCCTCGGCATTGTCGCGGACGAAGGCGAACAGGTTCTTCGAGCCGCACTCCTCTTCACCCTCGATCATGGTGGTAATCGACAGCGGGAGCTTGCCGGTCACGGCCTTGAAGGCCCGACAGGCCTCGATGAAGGTCATTGCCTGGCCTTTGTCGTCGCAGGCGCCGCGCGCGATGATAATCTTGCGGCCGTCCGGAAGCGTTTCGATGCGCGGTTCAAACGGCGGCGTCTTCCACAAATTGAGCGGATCGACTGGCTGCACGTCGTAATGGCCGTAAAACAGCACGCGGGGACCGCCGGCGCCCGGCTCGGTGCTGCCGTTCGACTTGCCGACCACCACCGGGTGGCCTGCGGTGGGGCGCACGCTGGTCTCAAAACCAATCGAGGTCAGATCGGCCGCGACATGGTCGGCGGCGGCACGGCACTGGTCCTTGAAGGCCGGATCGGTCGATACCGAGGCGATGCGGAGCAGCGCGAACAGCCGCTCGACGCTTTGGTCGATATTCTGGTCGATGCGGGCAAGTACCGCGTCAAGCGTACTCATGATCTGGTTCCTTTCAATTCGAATGCCACGCTAGCAACGCGCGTGCGGCATGAAAAGCGGCGATGTTCTCCGGCCGCGCCCGGCGAAACCAAGGCCTGCGACCGCGCGGAACGGTGGGATGGCGGTCAATCGATACCCTTCACGTCAAAAATCAAGTCCGAAAGAAATCAATACGATGTTTATAGGCCACGTTCAGGCCCTTTTAAGAAACCGTCGTCTAAGCAATGCCGGAACCTCAGGCAACGACTAAACATAGTACCGGCCAATCCGACTATCTAACTATAGGATCATCCGCCCGGCGACCGCAGCCAAAGATGTGATATTGATCACAGCCAGTGTCTTATTCTCGGCCTAGTATTTTTATAAATTCTGGTTCTCGACTGAAACAATCTCAAAACATGATCACGCTTCATGCTTGTCATCGTCATCAACGACGTTCAATATGTTTTGCAATCCGCCGGCAGTGCGGGGGCATGAGGGGATCATGAACGAACTCGTCGCGCGTCTCGTTGCCAATGTTGGCATCGATCAAGCCGCCGCGGAAAAATCCGTCGGCATCATTCTCGACTTCCTGAAAAAGGAAGGCCCGCCCGACAAGGTGCAGGCCCTGATCGACAAGCTGCCCGGCGCAGAGGCGCTGCTGGCCGCGCAGGCGGCCGACTCCGGCGGCATGTTCGCCATGGGCGGGCTGATGGGCGCCGGCACCAAAATGATGGGCGCCGGCCTGAGCATGGGTCAGGTGCAGGGCGTCACCAAGGAAGTCATTGCCTACGCCCGCGAAAAGGCCGGCGAAGACACGATCGGCGAAATCGTCGGCTCAATTCCGGGCCTCGGCCAGTTCATCTGATCGGCCCGTTTCGGGCTGTCGCGAATTTAGAAGAAAGCAGGAGACCCGTATGACCTATCCCATTACCGATATCGGGGGGATCGATGGCGAAGCCGCCAAGACCCTAAAGTCGGTGGGGATCCGGTCCACGGATAGACTGCTCGAGGCCGCGCGCACGGTAAAGGGCCGCAAGGAACTCGCCGGCAAGACCGCGATCGACGAAAAGCAATGGCTGTGCTGGGCCAACCATGCCGACCGTATGCGCGTCAAAGGCGTCAGCAAGGAATATTCCGAGCTGTTGCATCACGCCGGCGTCGATACCGTGAAGGAGCTCATGTACCGCAACCCGGCCAACCTCGCCAAGGCGATGGCCGACGCCAACCGGAAGCGCAAGCTGGTGCGGTTTCTGCCGTCCGAGAAGGTGGTCGAGCGCTGGATCGAGCACGCCAAGAAGCTGCCGATCAAGATTTCGTACTGAAAGACCCGTCATCCTGAGGTGCGAGCCGCATTTGCGGCGAGCCTCGAAGGATGTACGGCCGTCGCCCTTCGAGGCTCGGCACTTTGTGCCTCGCACCTCAGGATGACGGATCGTCCGCTTGACACTCCGCCGCCGACCGCGCAAAGCGACCGGCCATGACAGTCACCCCATCAGCCTCGAACACGGCCGAAGCGCGCCCCTCCGCGCCGCCGCCGCTCGCCGCCCTGTTGCGGGCCGGCCGGCCGCTGGTGATGGGTATTCTCAACGTCACGCCGGATTCTTTTTCCGACGGCGGCCGGTTTCTCGATTCCGACCGCGCCGTTGCCCATGCCAAGGAAATGGCCGCGCAAGGTGCCGACATCCTCGATATCGGCGCCGAGTCGACGCGGCCCTATGGCGGCGCCAAACCGGTCTCGGCGGACGAGGAACTGGCGCGGCTCAAGCCGGTGCTGCCGGCGGTTGCGGCGCTCGGGCTTCCCGTCTCGATCGACACCATCAAGGCCAAAGTCGCCGAATGGGCGCTCGATCACGGCGCGTCAATCGTCAACGATGTCTGGGGCCTGCAACACGATCCCGATATGGCGACGTTGGTGGCGAAGCGCGGCGTGCCGGTCATCGCCATGCATAACCGCGAGAGCGTGGACGAGGCGATCGATATCGTCGCCGACGTCATCGCCTTCTTCGCCCGCACGCTGAAGATCGCGCAGCGCGCCGGCATACCCCGCGAGACGATCGTGCTCGATCCCGGCATCGGTTTCGGCAAGACGCCGCAACAGAGCATTATCTGCCTGGCCCGGCTCGCAGAATTCAAGCAGTTCGGCCTGCCGCTTTTGGTCGGCGCCTCGCGCAAGCGCTTCATCAACTCGGTCAGCCCCTCGCCCCCGACCGAGCGCATCGGCGGCTCGATCGCCAGCCACTTGATCGCGGTCGCCACTGGCGCTTCCATCGTCCGGGTGCATGATGTGGCGGAAACCGTACAGGCGCTGCGGGTGACAGCGGCTATTAAGGCTGCGGCCATCGCGGCGGCGCGTAAAGAAGACAGCCAATGAACGACCGGATTTTCATCAAAGGACTGTCGCTGCATGCCTTTCATGGCGTGATGGCGTACGAGGCCAAGGTCGGGCAGACTTTCACCATCGACCTCGATCTGGATATCGACCTGTCCGACGCCGCGCGCTCCGACAAGGTCAACGACACCGTTTCCTATGCTCACGTCG
>JAQSCR010000649.1:0-4351 GCA_029945495.1 Pseudolabrys sp.
GGGGTGAGCAGCGGCGCCCGCGGGCGGAAGGGTACGCTCCTTCCGCGCTCGGGCGGTGCCGGGTTCCGCTCGGAGGCACTAGGACCTCCCGCCAGGAGCTGGCTGACGGTGCGAAGCCGTTTGCCTTGCCCGATGCGCGGAATGGCACGGTGCCCAAAAGGGCAGTATCTGAGGGTTCTTCGGGAGGGCAAATAGTCGCCGAAAGCGCGGCCCGGCTGCCGGAAGACGCCGCTTGTGGAGCGCCGAGAGGCGCCCGCGCACCGAGAGGTGTGCGGTACCTGACTACACGGACGCGCCTCGCGGCGCTCCACACCCCTCATTTTCAGAGGGGCGAAAAAGGGAAGGTGGCCTACCCGGGGCCGGTCAAAGAATGCGGGCGATTTCGCGCGCCTGCATTCCGCCGCGCCATTTGACAAGCGCGCCGAACCTCGCCGACATGCGGCACACATTCATCAAGGACCACGCTCATGGATATCGTCGTCAAGGACAGCAATGGCGCCAAGCTCTCGGAAGGCGACAGCGTCACCGTCATCAAGGATCTCAAGGTCAAGGGCTCGTCGACCGTGCTCAAGCGCGGCACCATGATCCGCAACATTCACCTCACCGACGATCCCGACGAAATCGAAGGCCGCACCGACAAGGTCAAGGGCCTGGTGCTGCGCACCGAGTTTCTCAAAAAGGCTTAAGTCGTCATGCCGGCTTTCATTTGCAGTAATATTTTCTGTCATTCCGGGGCGCGGCCAAAGGCCGCGAACTCGGAATCCAGAAGGAAATTCGGAAAGTGCATCTGGATTCCGGGTCTGGCGCTATCGCGCCATCCCGGAATGACGGAGAGTTAAATGCCGGCTTTCATTTGCACCGCCTGCGGCACGCAATATCCCGAAAGCGCGAAAGCGCCGGCGCAATGCCGCATCTGTGAGGAGGAGCGGCAATACGTTCCTGAGGAAGGCCAGACCTGGACCACGCTCGATGCGCTGGCGAAAAGCCACGTTAACAAATTCCGCGACTATGAGCCGGGCGTCACCGGCATCGGCGCGGGCTTTGCCATCGGCCAGCGCGCGCTGCTGCTGCAAACGTCCGGCGGCAATGTGCTGTGGGATTGCGTCGCGACCTTGAACGACGCGAGCGTGAGTGCGATCAAAGCGAAAGGCGGTATCCAGGCGATCGCCATTTCGCATCCGCATTTCTACACGGCGATGGGCGCGTGGGCGAAAGCCTTCGATTGCAAGGTCCATCTGCACGCCGCCGACAGGGACTGGATCGTGCGGCCCGATCCGGCCATTCAGTTATGGGATGGCGAAACGCACAAGCTCTGGGATGGCGTGACGTTGATCCGCTGCGGCGGCCATTTCGAAGGCGGCACGGTGCTGCATTGGCAGGAAGACAGGCAGCCGCGCGGCGTCGTCTGCTCCGGCGATATTCTCTCCGTCACCACCGACCGCAAGTGGCTGTCGTTCATGCGCAGCTATCCGAATTTCATTCCGCTCTCAGTGCGCGAAGTCGGCCGCATTGATGCGGCGATGGCGTCCTTCGCCTTCGACAAGATTTACGGTCACTACTTCGACCGCGTGATTGCTACGAATGCGAAGCAGGTTTTTAAAAATTCGGTGCGGCGCTACGTGGCGGCGATCAATGGCACGCGGGGGTATTGAGGATTGTTCGTGTGATAGCCACGCATTCTGTGTCTTGCTCGGGCTGGACCCGGGCATCCATGAAAGAGCTCGTCACCGGCAGACTTACGTAAGTCTTTTACCGCCGATCCACTTCATGGATTGCCGGGTCAAGCCCGGCAATGACAGCGGAGAAAGGCGAACGAGTTTACTCTCCGCCGTCCTGCTCGCCTTTGCCGCCGAGCTGCTTGAGCTTGGCGAACACGGCGCTGACGTCGAGGTCGGCGCCGGACTTCTGCCGCTCTTCGGCGGCGGCGGCGACTTCCGCTTCCTTGCGGGCGGTGGTCTCGGAGGCCGGCAGCAAGGTCGCGCCCGACGCCATCGGCAGCGGCTTTTCCTTGTTGGCGCGCGACACTTCGAAATCGAGGTCGATCTGCGAGCACAGGCCGAGCGTCACCGGGTCCATCGGCGCAAGCGCCGCGGCGTTCCAGTGGGTGCGATCGCGGATCGCGGCGATGGTCGACTTGGTGGTGCCGACCAGGCGCATGATCGCCGCGTCCTTGAGTTCCGGATGATTGCGCACCAGCCACAGAATGGCGTTCGGCCGGTCCTGGCGGCGCGACACCGGCGTATAGCGCGGGCCTTTCTTGCCGCCATGCGCGCTGCTCGACATCGCCACCTTCGGCTCGGTCAATTTGAGGCTAAGAGACGGATTGGCCTCGCATTCGGAAATCTGCTCGCGCGACAGCTGGCCGGTGGCGACCGGATCGAGACCCTTGATCCCCTGAGCCGAATCGCCGTCGGCGATGGCCTTGATCTCGAGCGGGTGCAGCTTGCAGAATTCGGCGATCTGGTCGAACGACAGCGCGGTATTGTCCAAAAGCCAGACCGCGGTGGCCTTGGGCATCAGGGGGGCTGCGCTCGACATGGCATATCTCCTCTAGGCTTCGCCCGCCCTTTTCGGGGGCGAAGCAGTGGATCATCGGGGATGATCTGGAATGCCCGGAATATAGGGTCATGCCCCCGGGCATGCAACCGCTACGGCTTGACAGGGTGGGGCGGCGCATCCCATGTCGGGGAGGTGTTTTGCGCGTAATTGGCACGATTTCGAGGATGTAATGGCCGCTCTCGCCGAAAAGTCTGCTTCCGGTGCGCCAGGGCCGGCCAAGCCCGCGCTCAAGGTGCTGCTGTGCTCGCCGCGCGGCTTCTGCGCCGGTGTGGTTCGTGCGATTGATTCGGTTGAGCAGGCGCTAAAAATTTATGGCCCGCCGGTCTATGTCCGCCACGAAATCGTGCACAACCGCTACGTGGTCGATGGCCTGCGCGCCAAGGGCGCGATTTTCGTCGAGGAACTCAGCGAGGTTCCCGAAGGCACCGGCGCGCCGGTGATCTTTTCCGCCCATGGCGTGCCGCGCTCGGTGCCGGACGAAGCCGGCAAGCGCAGTCTGTTCGCGTTAGACGCCACCTGTCCGCTGGTCACCAAGGTGCACCGCGAGGCCGAGATCCATCACAAGCGCGGCCGCCAGATCGTGCTTATCGGCCATGCCGGCCACCCGGAAGTGATCGGCACCATGGGCCAGCTTCCCCCGGGCAGCGTCAGCCTGCTCGAGACCCTGACTGATGCACAGAATTTCTCGCCGCGCGACGCCACCAATCTTGCTTACGTGACGCAGACCACGTTGTCGGTGCACGATACCGCCGAGATCGTCGAACTGCTCAAGCGGCGGTTTCCGGCGATCGTCGGGCCGCACAAGGAAGACATCTGCTACGCCACCACCAACCGCCAGGAAGCGGTCAAGCGCGTGGCGCCGATCGTCGACGCCATGATCGTCGTCGGCGCGCCGAATTCGTCGAACTCGCAGCGCCTGCGCGAAGTCGCCGAGCGCGCCGGCTGTCCGCGCGCCGCTTTGGTGCAGCGCGCCGCCGACATCGACTGGAATGAGTTCGGCAACATCGCGCGGCTCGGCATCACCGCCGGCGCCTCGGCGCCGGAAGTGCTGGTCGAGGAGATCATCGACGCCTTTGCCGCGCGCTACACTGTCAGCGTCGAGACGGTCTCCGCCGCCGAGGAGGGGGTGTTCTTTCCGCTGCCCCGCCCGCTGCGGGAGAACCAGGCGGCGGAGTAGGACCTTTCATGGCCGTCTATACCGACGTCTCCGCCGACGATCTCGCGCGCTTTATCGGCCGTTACAACATCGGCGAATTGCTGTCCTACAAGGGCATCGCCGAAGGCGTGGAGAATTCCAATTTCCTGGTGCACACCAGCGCCGGCAATTTCATTCTCACACTGTACGAGAAGCGCGTCGCCGAAGCCGATCTGCCGTTCTTTCTCGGATTGATGGAACATCTCGCCGCGCGCGGGCTCACCTGCCCGCAGCCGGTCAAGAATCGCGAAGGCGGCATGCTCGGCGTCGTCGCCGGGCGTCCGGCGGCGATCGTGACTTTTCTCGACGGACTGTGGATTCGCAAACCCAATGCCGGCCACTGCGCCTCGGTCGGAGAGGCGTTGGCGCGGCTGCACATCGCCGGCGCCGATTTTCCGATTTTGCGGCCGAACGCTCTGTCGGTCGAAAGCTGGCGGCCGCTGTTCGAGCACGCCGGTCCGCGCGGCGACAGCGTGCGCCCCGGCCTGTGCGATGAAATTGTCAACGAACTCGACATGCTGGAAAAAAACTGGCCGCGCGATCTGCCGTCCGGCGTCATCCACGCCGACTTGTTTCCGGACAATGTCTTCTTTCTCG
>JAQSCR010000649.1:4361-6709 GCA_029945495.1 Pseudolabrys sp.
GAACGATTTCTATTTCGCCTGTAACGACATGTTTGCGTACGACGTGGCGATCTGTCTCAACGCCTGGTGCTTCGAGCCGGATCATTCCTACAACGTCACCAAGGGCCGCGCGCTGCTCAAGGCTTACGAGAAGGTGCGGCCGATGTCGGCTGCCGAGCACGCGGCCTTGCCGGTACTGGCGCGCGGCGCGTCGACGCGCTTCCTGTTGACGCGGCTGGTCGACTGGCTGGCGGTGCCGGACGGCGCGCTGGTCAAGCCGAAGGACCCGCTGGAATATTTCCGCAAGCTGCGCTTTCACCAGTCGGTGAAGAGCGCCGGCGATTACGGGATTAATTAAGTCGATGAGCGAGCAACGCGTCACCATTCACACTGACGGCGCCTGTTCGGGCAATCCGGGACCGGGCGGTTGGGGCGCGATCCTGTCGTTCGGCGACACCGAAAAAGAATTAAAGGGCGGCGAAGAGCACACCACCAACAACCGCATGGAATTGATGGCGGCGATCGCCGCGCTGGAGGCCTTGAAGCGGCCATGCGCCGTCGATCTGCACACCGACAGCCAGTATCTGCGCAACGGCATCATGTCGTGGATCAAGAACTGGAAAAAGAACGGCTGGCGCACCGCCGACAAGAGCCCGGTCAAGAACGTCGACCTGTGGAAGCGGCTCGATGAAGCGCTCGGCAATCACACGGTGCATTGGCACTGGGTCAAGGGCCATGCCGGTCACGCCATGAACGAGCGCGCCGACGAACTGGCGCGCGCCGGGCTGATTGCCGCGCGTGCCGGCGCCAAAGGCGCGATGAGCAACTAAACGAAAACGGCCGGGCACAAGCCCGGCCGCTGGGCGCGCGATGTGGAGAATTCTAGATCTGCTTCAGCAGCGCTTCGCCGCCGGAGATATCGCATTTGCCGGGCGCTTCCTCGACATTGATCTGCTTCACGACGCCATCGTCGACCAGCATCGAATAGCGCTTGGAGCGGATGCCGAGGCCGCCGGCGGTTGCGTCCAGCACCATATCGATGCCCTTGGCGAAATCGGCGCTGCCGTCGGCGAGAAAATCGATCTTGCCGTCGCCGCCGGTCTTTTCCGCCCAAGCCTTCATGACGAACGGATCGTTGACCGCGGTGACGGCGACGGTGTCGACGCCTTTGGCCTTGAAGGCCGCGACGTTGTTGAGGAAGCTCGGCATGTGCATGTTCGAGCAGGTCGGCGTGAAGGCGCCGGGCACTGCGAACAGCGCGACCTTCTTGCCCTTGAAAATTTCGTCGGTGGTTTTTGGCTTGGGGCCTTCCGCGGTCATGACGCGGAAAGTCGTGGTGGGGAGTTTGTCGCCGACCTTGATGGGCATGGTAGTCCTCGTTTCGTTGCAGGGCGTTTCCGGGCGGCAAAATAGCGCCGTTCACGCGGGTTAGTCGAGATGAGTTTTGATCTCCATGGCGCGGCCGCCTTCGACCACGGTGAAGGTAAGTTCAAACTGGCCTTTCGGGTCGACGCCGGGCGGCAGGCCGTCGAGTTCGAAGCCGAAATGTTGCCGGCCGGCGGGTGCGCCTTGCGCCGGTTGCGGAATGGGCAGGGCCCATTCCGGGCTCGGGCCTTCGACGAAAATGCCGACCGGTCCGCCGCTGGGCGTCTTCAGATCGACGGCGATCAGCGGCTTGGCCGCATCGTTGACGCGCCGCACGTGCAAATCCGCCTCAGCCGCTGAAACTGGCGCCGGCACTTGCGCTTCGGCGGCGGCCAGCGCGGCGTCACTTGCGCTAGGGCCCGCCGCGAGCGGCAATTCGGCGCGGCCTTCGGCCGGGATGCATAATTTTTCGCAGACCGCGTAATCGACCTTGAGCCGCAGCGTCACCGGTTTGCCGGTCTGCCGCGGCGTCACTTCGACCGGGAAAATCACGCTGTCGCTGTAGCCGATCGAATTGCCGCCGCCGTCGCTGAACAGGCGCGGCGCTGGAAAGCGCACTTTGGCGGCTTTCACATTATCCGAGCCGGAAAAATCGACGCGCGGCGGCACGCCGGAATCGCCCGGATAGCGCCAATAGGTATGCCAGCCCGGCTCCAGTTTCACCTCGATGCCGGCGCGCAGCGGCGCCTGATCGCTCGCGTTGGCACCGGCAATCAGGCGCGCGGCCGATTTGCTGTCCTGGCTCCAGGCCGATGCGTCGGCTGCCGCGCATGGCGCCGCCGGCAGGATCGCAAGCCCGCACAGAACCAGCGCCAGGCGCGCAGGGCGGGATCGAATTTTGCCGGTGCCGATATTGCAATTGCCGGTTTTGCAAGTTTGGCTCATGACGCCCGATCTAGTGAGGAAATCCATGGTGCGCCACTGAATTCATTGTGAGCAAACAG
>JAQSCR010000650.1:0-4378 GCA_029945495.1 Pseudolabrys sp.
GCCGCGAGCGGGCCGGCCCGCGCCGCCATGCTGATTGCCGTGGTGGGCGACAGCAACGTCAACGGCAAGGGCGTGTCGCGCGACCAGGCCTATCCGGCCAAACTCGAGCGCGCGCTGAAAGCCAAAGGCCGCGACGTGCGCGTGCTCAACAGCGGGATCAATGGGGGACACGACAACCGGGCTGATGAGCCGGCTCGACTCGGCGGCGCCGACCGACACCAAGGTCGCCGTGGTGTGGATCGGCATCAACGATTTCAAGCGCGGCGTGCCGCGCGAGAAGATTTTGAAAAATGTGCAGGAAATTTCAAACCGCCTGAGCAAGCGCGGCATCGAGGTGGTCGTCATCAGAACGCCGGAGCACGCCGATCTGTTCAAGAAATATCTGATCGCCGGCGATCCCGAAAAGCACATCACGCCGGCTGGCTACGACGTCCTGGTCGGGCGCACGCTGGGTCAAGTGGAGCAGGCAATGGCGCGGGTGAAAAATTAAAGCGCGTGGTTCGCAGCCAAAGGCCGCCGATGACGCGGGGAGCCCACCGTGTTTAAAGTGGTGGGCTCAGCGCATTGCGCCTTGGCCCACCCTACCAGCTAGAGCGATAATCTAAGCCCGTCTTCCGCCACCAGCACGCCGGCGGCGCGCGCTTCGCCAACCTGCGCCAGCATGGTGTCGTTCATGTGCGTGAGCATGGTCCGCCTGGCGCGCAACTCGCCGAGCCGGGGCTTGAGGATTTCCCAGCTCATGTGCCCGGTCATCTTCGAGCCGGCATAGGCGTAGCATTCGCAGATGAACAGGTCGGCGTCGCGCGCGACGCCAATCAGCGCATCGGTCCATTCGGTGTCGCCGGAATAGGCGAACAGCTTCGCGCCATCGGAAACGCGCAACGCGGTCGATGGCGCGCCCGACTGGTGGACGACCTCGGCCGACAATACGCTGTGACCGAGAATATCGGTCGTCACGCCAACCGGAATTTCCACCACGTCCCAGACGAAGCGCCACTTGATGCCGGTCTTCGATTTCGGAAAGCAGGCTTCCAGCAGCGTATCGACGCGCTCGCGCGTGCCCGGCGGACCGGCAATGGTCATCGGTTTCTCGCGCTTGGCCAGAAACTGCGCATGCAGCAACAGAAACGGCAGGCCGCCGAAATGATCGCCGTGCAGATGCGACAGCACCACGGCGTCGATCCTGTTGGTGTCGATCTTCTGCGCATTCAGCGCCGTCATGGTCGAGGCGCCGCAATCGACCAGCAAAGTCGCCTTGGCGGTCTCCAGCATGAAGCAGGTGTTGTAACGGCCGCCGGAGCCGAAGGCGTCGCCGCAGCCGATGATGGTGAGATTCATTGAGTTCTATCCCATCTATCCGTTCGTCCCCGCGAAAGCGGGGACCCAGTACTTAGCCAAAGAACTGGATTCCCGCTTACGCGGGAACGAACGGAGTTTGTTGCTGCTGTGTCGCCCTACCTTACGCCTTCGCGCTCGGCCGTGCCGACACCGCGGCGTGCCAGCGTTTCACATGGCCGAGGTTGTCCGGCACGACGATGCGCGACGGCTTCATGAAGTCGTAGGCGACCAGTGTGGTGATGTCGGCCACCGAATAATTCGCCCCGGCGATGAATTCGCGCGTGGCCAATTCCTTGTCGAGCAGCTCGAGAAACCAGATCGCCTTCGGCCGCATCGCCTCGGCGTAAGCCGGCACCTGCGGCACCTCGTATTCCTTCATCGCCGGATGCAGATGGCGAAACACCGCCGCGACATTGGCGAAGTAATTGATCTCGCAGCGCCTGTTCCACATCTCGACCAGCGCGATCTCCTTGGCGCCCTGCCCGAACAAAGCCGGCTCCGGCTGCAGCTCCTCGAAATAGCGGCAGATCGCCATCGACTCGGTGATCACCGTGCCGTCGTCCAGCACCAAAGCCGGCATACGCTGGAACGGGTTGATCGCGGTGTATTCCGGCGTCCGGTGCTGGAAGGTGGTCATGTCGACCTGCTCGGTCGGCACGGTAATGCCCTTCTCGGCGAGGAAAATGCGGGCGCGCCGCGGGTTCGGCGCGGTTTTGGTGTCGTAAAGCTTCATTTTGTCGTTCCCCACCCCATATTTTTCAAACGCCGAACCGACCACAGTCCAAATTCCCTGTCAAAGGAGTGGTTAATCGCTGTTAACCGCCCTGCACGACCGGGCTTTATCGACGGTCAACTTAAGCACGGTCTTAAGGATTTTGCGCGACTTTGCGGCTTGGTTTTATTGCGTAAAAAGCGTCCCCTTTCATGATCCCAGGCGAACAACCCGATCTCTCCGCGCTGCCGCCGGAAACCTCGCCGGTGAAACGCCGCCTGGCCGCGCAATATGTGCGCGACGCGCGCGACCGGCTGACCTCAACCTCCGGCACCCGGCCGGTGTTCGACTACGAGTTGCTGCGGCTCTACGCGCAGAACCGGCTTTCGGCCTCGCTGGTGATCCTGCTGCTAGTCGCCACCATCGGCTTCCTGTCCAGCCTGTGGACCGGCGCGGTCGCCGCCGGCGCCTGGACCGCCTCCGTGTTGGTCATCCACGCCGTCATCGTCACCAAGTGCCGGCAGTTCCTCGAACTGCCGATGTCGGCGGTCGACGCGCGCGCCTGGCGGCTGCGCTTCATCCTGCTCGATCTGTTCTACGGCCTGGCCTGGATGTTCATCCTGATTCATCCGGTCGGCACCGACGAGAGCTCCGGCACCTTCATGCTGTTCGTGATGCTGCTGGTGGTCGCGGTCTCCAGCATGCTGGCCTCGAGCCTGCCGATCGCGGCGTTCGCCGCGACCTTCCCGGTCACCGCGGCGATCGCGCTCGACTTCGCGCTGCAGGGCACGTTGCGCGACTATATCCTCGCCATCATGGCGGTGACCGCGCAGGGCTACTTCGCCGTGCTGGCCTACCGGCTTTATTCGACCACCTTGGCGACGCTGGAAGCGCGCGCCGAAAAGGACGCGCTGATCGGCGAACTGGAACAGGCCAAGATGATTTCCGACGAGGCGCGCCAACGCGCCGAAGCCGCCAACATTTCCAAGTCGCGGTTTCTCGCGCAGATGAGCCACGAGCTGCGCACGCCGCTCAACGCCATTCTCGGCTTCTCGGAAGTGATGAAGACCGAAGTGTTCGGCGAGCACACGGTCGCCGCCTACAAGGAATATTCCGGCGACATTCATACCTCGGGCGTGCATCTCCTCGGCCTGATCAACGAAATTCTCGATCTGTCGCGCATCGAGGCCGGCCGCTACGAACTCAACGAAGAGTCGGTGTCGCTCACCGGCATCGCCGAGGACTGCCACCATCTCTTGATGCTGCGCGCCACCAGCCGCGGCATCACCATGCACGAAGTCTACGAGAAGGAATTGCCGCGGCTGTGGGCGGACGAGCGCGCGATCCGCCAGATCGCGCTAAACCTGCTGTCGAACTCGATCAAGTTCACGCCGCAAGGCGGCGAGATCTGGCTGAAAGTGGGCTGGACCGCGTCCGGCGGACAATACATGAGCGTCAAGGACACCGGCGCCGGCATTCCGGAAGAGGAAATCCCGGTGGTGCTGGCTTCGTTCGGGCAGGGTTCGAACTCGATCAAGTCGGCCGAGCAAGGCGCCGGCCTCGGCCTGCCGATCGCCAAGAGCCTGGTTGATCTGCACGGCGGCACGTTCACGCTGAAATCCAAGCTGCGCATCGGCACCGAGGTGATCGTCACCTTCCCGCCGGAGCGCGTGGTGGCGGCGATGGCGCCGATGAGCGAGCACGCGCCGCCGATCACGCCGCCGGGCGAGCCGATCCTTTCCGCCGAGGAGCGCCGCCGCCTGAGCCGGCGGCCGCTGTTCCGGGCGGGGACTTAGAAATTACGCGTTGCGGCAATTGCGCGGTTGCGTTCCCGGCGGCGCTATCTATGTTCGCCAAGCTAGGCCGGCGCGCTTTGAGACGACCAATGATCGAAACACCGTGTGTCAAGATTTGCACGCTCGATGCCCGCGCCGCGCAGTGTCTCGGCTGCGGCCGCAGCATCGACGAGATCGCCAGATGGGGCGGCATGAGCGCCACTGAGCGCTCCCGCGTCATGACTGAGCTGCCGGGCCGCATGGCCGCCGCCAAATGTGCATCCTCGTCCACCGCCGACACCGCAGGATGACGCCGTGACCCGCCGCCTCACCTGGGTGTTCGTTCTCGGCGTGGCGCTGTCGCTGGCGGCGCTGATCGCCAGCAACGACCAGGACGCCATCGCCACCTTGCTGCGCCACGACATCGGCGCGCTAACGTTGAAAGTGGCGCTGGCGGTGTTCGCCGGCGGGCTGGTGCTGGTCACTTTCCGCGAAAGGCTGTCGAAGGCGCTGGAGGCGATGCTGTTCTGGGTGGTGATCGGCCTGCTGCTGG
>JAQSCR010000650.1:4388-6702 GCA_029945495.1 Pseudolabrys sp.
ACTGCGCGACGTCACCGACCGGGTGATCGCCGAACTGATGCCGGGCCACGTCGCTAGCCACGGCTCGAGCGCCGAAGTGGTGCGCGGCCGCGGCGGCGATTTCGCGCTGAGCGCGTATATCAACGGCGCCAAGGTGGCGATGGTGCTCGACACCGGCGCCAGCTCCGTGGTGCTCACACAAGAGGCGGCCAAGGCCGCCGGCCTGCCGATCGAGGTTCTCACCTATACGGTCAATGTCGACACCGCCAACGGACGCACCCGCGCCGCGCCGGTGATGCTCGACCGCATTGTCATCGGTGGCCTGATCGAGCGCTCGGTGCCGGCTTTGGTGGCGCAGACCGGGCAGCTCAAGACCAACCTCTTGGGCATGAGTTTCCTCAACCGGCTCGAGAGCTGGGAAGTGCGCGGCAACAGACTGCGCATGCGCGGCACGCCGTAAGCCCTAAGGCCACGCCGTAACGATTGCCAAACTAGATTAAGATAGGAACTTTGGCTTTATTAACCGAAATAGCCCAAGGTTGTCGCGTCACAGACCATGCGCGAAGGCGATTTTTCGATGTTGGCTTCGTCCCTCAAAGGCCCGGCATTTTCCTCGATTTTCTCGCGCTTTCGGACCCTGAAATTCTCGCTGCTGTTTGCGACCGGTTGCATGGCGGCGCTCATGGTCGCCGAATTCGCGCATGACGGCTTCGAGGCGTGGACGAATTTCCAATTCGCCAAGACCTTGCGGTCGGCCGATCGCGCCGGCAATCGTCTGGTCAGCGCGATCTATTTTCTGCTGCGCGAGCAGCCGGTGATCAACACGGCGTTCAAAGCGCCGGAGGCCAACGCCGCCTATGTGCTTCAGCGCGCGCACGATCACCAAAAAGCCGCCGACCAGGATTTGACCGCCAGCTTGAGCAGCCTTCGCACTCTGGATTTTCCGAACAGGCAGGCCCTCGCCGACGACGTTCAAAGCGCGCGCAGCGCCGTCGACGCCGCCCGGATCGGAGCGTTCGCGATGATCGACGTGTCTCCATCCGAGCGCGACCCGGCCGTGCTGGCCGATTACAATTCGGCCATGACGAGACTGATCAACGCCGCGCAGGAATTATGGACCGCCGCGTCTTACCTGGAGGCGCAGAGCGACCCGGTCCTCGCGCGCTACTCGCGCATCAAAAGCATCAGTTGGAGGCTGCGTGAAATCGCCGGCGTCGAGCGCACGGCCGTGACCATGGCAATCATTACCCACCGACAAATTTCGCCGGAGGACGCCCGCGCCATCGAGAACGGGCGCGCGCAAATCCAGCTCGGCTGGCAACTCATCGCCGAGCTTGCCAAAGCGGAAATCAGCTCCGCGCCGGTCAAGCTGGCCATGACGCAGACGGAATGGAGCTATTTCGACACGTTCCAGCCGCTTGTCGACCAGATGCTCGAACTCAGCGGGCGCAAGGCCCCCTATCCGATGGCGCTGACCGATTGGGTCGAGAAAACAAATCCCTCTATCGAGTCTTTTCTTGTCGTTCTCAACGCCGCCGCTCCCGCCGGCGACCAGCGCGCCGGCCAGCTCGAAGCCGACGCATTTTTCGATCTGACAATCAAAATCGCCGGCGTCATCATCGCGCTCGGCGCAACCGCCGTCTGCTTCCTGCTGATCGTCTGGCGCGTGACCGATCCGCTGGCGCGGCTGAGCGCCACCGTGCGCGCGCTGGCCGCGGGCCAGCTCGATGTCCGGGTCGCCGATACTGACCATGGCGACGAGATCGGCGACGTCGCGCGCGCGGTCGATTTCTTCAAGGCGAACCTCGTCCAGAACAAGAACATGAACGCCATCCAGGACGCCGAGCACGCCGCCAAGGAAAAGCGCGCCGCCGCGCTCGAGGCCATGGCCAAGGCATTCGAGGTCAAGGTCACCAGTGTCGCGGAATCGTTCGAATCCTCGTCGACCGAATTGGAAGCGACCTCGCGTTCGCTGTCGGTCAGCGCCGAGGAAACCAACCGGCAGTCACACAAGCTCGCCACGGCGGCGTGGCAAGCCTCGGAGAACGTCCAGATCGTCGCGGTGGCGACCGGCCAGCTGGCGCGCTCGGCGCAGGACATCGGCGATCGCGTGGCGATCTCGTCGCGCATCACCCGCAACGCGGTCGAATATTCGCGGCAAGCCGATACGACCATCGAGGCGCTGACGAAAGCCGCCGACCAGATCGGCGAGGTCGTGCGGCTGATCAGCAACGTCGCGCAGCAGACCAATCTTCTGGCGCTCAACGCCACGATCGAGGCGGCGCGCGCCGGCGAAGCCGGCCGCGGCTTCTCGGTCGTCGCCGCCGAGGTCAAG
>JAQSCR010000651.1 GCA_029945495.1 Pseudolabrys sp.
TCAAGGAGACCCGCCGGCGGGTCGACGAAAAGAACCGCTACACCCTGGTGTTCCTGGCCGGCGCCGATGACGCGGCCGCGCTGGACGCGAGCAAGAAGCTCGGCCGCCCTGGGCCTGAAGTGGAACTCACCTATAACTGGGACACCGAGGATTACGGCGAGGCCCGCTATTTCGGCCATCTCGCCTATGAGGTTGATGACATATATGCCACCTGCGACCGTCTCCTGAAGGCCGGGGTGATCATCAACCGGCCGCCGCGCGACGGCGTCATGGCCTTCGTGCGTTCGCCCGATCGCCACTCGATCGAACTCCTGCAAAAGGGCGCGGCCCTGCCGCCGCAGGAGCCCTGGAAGTCGATGCCCAACACCGGCAAATGGTAGCCGAAGCGGCAATTTAAGACGTCCAACGCACCGCGCCCCCCGGATATTCGGGTCCGGGGGCCCGTTTTCCGGAGCGCTTGGGTCTTTTCCCCGCCGATTTCGGCTGTTTGGCGGGCTGGCTTGCCGATGGCGGCGAAGCTCTCTATACGTCGCGCGAATTGCTGAGACTTGAGACTGCGCCCTTCGTCTAGAGGCCTAGGACACCGCCCTTTCACGGCGGTAACAGGGGTTCGAATCCCCTAGGGCGCGCCAGCAAAATCAAACACTTAGATACTTTCCCGGCATTCGGTGTCCCGTTAGTGTCCCGGCGATCCGGTCCAGAATTGAGCCGGGAGTAGCCGGCCTATGAAGGCCGTACATGCCCTCGATCAAGCCGAGCGGCATGGGCCGCCGAAAAAGGAAACGTGACCGTGCCAAGGAAAATTCTCAATCCAATTGACAAGCACGTGGGAAGCCGCGTGCGAATGCGACGGTTGATGCTGAGCATGAGCCAGGGAAAGCTCGGAGACGCCCTCAGCCTGACGTTTCAGCAGGTGCAGAAATACGAGAAGGGCACCAACCGCATCAGCGCAAGCCGGTTGCAGGCGATTGCTAATATCCTGCAAGTCCCGGTTTCGTTTTTCTTCGAAGGCTCGCCGCATACACCGGGCCAGCCGGGCGGTCTGGGCGAAGTACCGTCGCCGGCCTATGTCTCCGACTTCCTCGCCACATCGGATGGACTCGCACTCACGAAAGCATTTATGCAGATCAAGGACGCCAAGCTGCGGCGCAACATCGTGAACCTTGTTGAAGAGATTGCAGGCTAGGCATGCACCGGATCACGGACGGGGACGTGGCCAGTGAATTCCTTGTACGGTAGTTTCTTCGGCAGCGGCCTGTTTTGACCTCCAATGGCCTGATTTGATCTAAATCAAATCTTTCGATTTGCCGGTGGTATCCTTTGACGCTATGAGCCACCGACCCAAGCCGCCAAAGCCTTGTCCGGTCTGCATCATAGCAATGCAGGCGGAGATAACCGAGAAGGGCTTAGTTTACTGCTGTCAGCAATGTGGCTTGATCATCACCATCGCCCCAACGCCAAAGAAGGACGTTTAGGCCGCCTCAATTGGCGGCCTCGCTCATGCAGGCAGAAACGGCACCCGAGTTATTAAGCCGTCTCCGCACGGCAACCTGCCTACGGGTTCTTGGCCCAGGCGGAAGATTGCCGCGTCGCTCCCTCCGGCGAAATAAAACTCTGCGCTCCGCAGCCACATGGACGCCCGGCGGCCGGCATGGGCTACGCATGCGAGCCACCCTCGCCGTGACGAATGCCCATAGCCATTACTATCGAAATATAGCCAAAAATTCATTGCCCGATTCAAAGCGCCCCCGCATCGTCGTAACTACCGTCGCAATCCTGCGGCATTCGGGGAAAGAAAAATGCTCACGCTCGCAACGCTCGCCGACGCGATTAACAAAATTGAAAATGCTATTCGGCATAGCGATGAACAAAAATACACCGATATAAGCAGCCGCCTTTGGGGCCAACGCAGCGCGTTCAATATGGCGGCGACCTATTTAATTCCAGACACCCACGATGAAACTCTGTTCCTACACGAGCTAATCGATGAGTACACCGAATTCGTCGGCGATGAACCAACCTGTGAAGGTGAAAGAGAGAATGCAATCGCTGCCATTTTGCGAATGAATGAAACTCTTAGAGGATAAATTTAGACTCTTGAACAGGGGCGGCCATGGCCGCCCCTTTTTGTCGCAGTCCGCTCGCTAATTCATTCGCCGCCCACCTTCTGCTTCATTTGCCTCCGCTTCGATCTGGCTTATGACGCGCCGCAGATCAATCAACATAGGATGATCAAACGCAATTGGCGTCGGCGGCCAGTCCGATAAGAACTGCCCCGGCATCCGACCCGTGCGGGCGGCAAACAGTCGCTGCGCAGCCGTCACCATGTCGGCAACAAGAACCGCGAAACCATCAAAGAAGCTATCCGGTATCTTGTCCGCGAAAGCCGCCGGGATGTGCGCGCATCGCTCGAAAACATCGTCAGCAATTGCACGCGCGTCCAGTTCGTCGGCTCCGAGACGAGCAAGATGGATTACAACCATAAGCTCGGTGGCATGCCAAAAGTCAGGAACAACCTGTTGCGGCTCAACGTCTGCGCTGCCGGAGTTCATTTATTTTCCGAACGCGGATACGGTTGAAATGTTCGTCTTTTGGGTAAAGATCGGGTCGCAGTTCTTCGCGGCGAACCGTTCCACCTGTCACGCGCTCGATTCTCTCGGCAAGTTGTCCGCTTACCCTATTCCGATAACGCGCCACCCACAGCTCTCTTGACGTGAGACCGAGCGCGCCGGCCATCACTGTTGGATCGCCAAAGAACTCGAAAGCGCGATTGAGGGCCGACAATGGTGTGCTCATGGGGCACCTACTTCGGCAACGGAATGAATTTGCTGGCGTCGTGACGCGGGTCCAACAGCAGCGATTGAGCGAGACCTCGCCACACATCGACACGCGCGCCTTCGATAGCGAAGTCCGAAGCTGGTCTTTTTGCGATTGAATGAAATCCAGCACGGGGCATTTTGACAGCAATCGAACCTTCAAACCCGCTGCCGTAGCCGCCGGCCACTTCCGCTAATCCGAAAATCAGCTTCGATACCTCGCGAAGTTCAGCAATCTTTTTGAGATACAGATCGCCGAGGCCAATATCGTCGGCCACTTCGACCATCGCCGGGTTTAGGAATTCGCCTTCGCGCTCGTCAAGGCGCGCTACACGAAGGTTAGCAATCTCTATCTCGGCCTCGACTTCGCTTAGTGCTTCGGCGGCGGCCTCTGCCGTATGGCGCTCGGACGACAGTCGGTCATCGAGCGTCTTACGACTCGCTTTAGGTTCGCCACTGTCGCGTCCCATAAGTGCTGCGGCCGTATTTTTAACGGCAGCGCGAATTGCGGCCTCGGTCGCAGCCGGCGCCGCGATCATTGCTTCCAATTCGGTCTTACGCGTGAGCAATTCCGATTGCTGAATTGTCTCGCGGCGTCGCCACGCGGTATAGCGTGCGAAAAGCGCTCGCTTCTGTCCCAGACCTCGAACATTGCAAATGTCTTGGGGTGGTTCGCCGGTCAGACCACGAACGGCCTCGTCAATGAAATCATCACGACGCCGCGCCTTCGCTTGCTCTGACGCTTGCGCGCGCGTCATGCCGTGCTTCTCGAAATAGGCCCATTCAGAAAGCACGGCTGGATCAGTGTTCGGCCGCCCATCTAGACGCGCGTCGGGGTTGCCAACGGTCCTAAGCCTGGCCAAATCGCGGCCAAATATCCCACCGGAAATGCTCATGTGATTCTCACGTTTGGACGATTGCGAAATGCGTGTGTTAGTCGATAAGCCGAAGCTCTTTGAGCCGTCCCTTTAGTCGCAACCTTTCTTCTACGTTGAGCCCCTTCAAGGCATGGTCAACCTCACCGATCGGAATCTTGCGTCCATCGGCAGGCACCGAGACGCCAGCCTTTGCGAATAGGACCGCGATGGGTGATGGAAGCCGTTTTGAACTGTCCGGGCTTTCGATCTGTGCCGTAATTTTATCAGCAAATAAAACGCTCATTTCTCGATTCCTTTTCTGTGTGATTATCCTTGGGACCAAGCAAAGTCTTGCGCAGGAACGCCGTGCGTTTGATCGTAGTACGGCGAGCCTTCCAGCGGTTGCGATGCTCGTTCGGCAATTCTTCCAGTAATGACCTGTCCGACCTTTCGACCGTCCAAATAAATACTGCCTTGCTTGCCAACTCCGCCGCCTGCGGGCGGTGGCGGTGGAACGCTGGGGGCAAGGCGCTGTAGCGAGGGGTTCATCAAGTGAAACCCTTGCGCAGCAGAACTAAGACCACCGATTGCAGCACTTAGACCATTGACAGCGGGGGCGGCTTCGGCAGCCTTGGCTTTTGTATCGTCGACCGCGTTATCCAAGCCTAACCAAATGCCGCCAGCGGCGACCAATGCCGAAACGCCGCCGGTAACAAGCGCACCCGGAACCGCGCCAACGCCGCCAAAGAAGGAGCCAGCAACGCCACCGGCAATCGCCCCTTCCAATGCCTTTGCGCCAACGCGCGCCCAAACATTTTCTTTAGCCTTGTCGCTGCCGCCCGGTATCACGCCCTTGATTGTTTGAAGCATCGCAGCAAAGTCACGCAACGCCTGTGTCACAGGCGGCAAGGCAACCGAACCGATATCCGACAGAACACCCGTCAAGTCCTGCACCGTCTCGCGCGTTTTTTGAATGGGAGAGTTCTTACTGTACTCGCCCATGAAGGTATTGTAGCCACCCTTGAACTGCGGAAACTCGCGCCACAATTCTGAGGTTTGCTCGCCAACCTTGTCAGACATAAGCAACGACATGCCGCGTTGGCCTTGCTCGCCAAACACCTTTTTCATCATGTTGTTGCGTTCTTCAATCGGCATGCCGGCCGATTTTGCTCTGACGAAAGAGAACGCTTTACCCAAGTCCATGTTGCCGTCTGCACCAAGAATGGTCGACTTGCCATCGGCGCCGGCCAGACCAAGCGCGCGCATGGCAACCATGCGCTGCTCATAGTTCTTGTCGCTCATAAGCCGCGCGTCAGGCGGCAGCAATCGTTCGATACCGGCGCGAACCCAAGTACCGGACTTTGTATTGGTCGCGCCTGCCCGCGCAATGGCGGTCGTCATCATCAACACTTCGGAAGGATCGACGTTCAAACCGGAATGCAAAGTCGGCGTCGCGTAGCTCGCCGCGCGAACCATCTGCGGCAACGTCGCCGGATTGGTCGTCGACAGAAACGCAAGTAGCGGCATCATTTCCTTAATTTCTGTGACGCCGTACTCCTGTGCCATATGAGCCGATTGAATAAGCGACTCCATAGCGGTCTTTAAAGTCGTGCCGGGCTTAAGGCGAGTTTCAATCGCCGCGCCTTTAAGCATTTCCGGCAGGATATCCAAGCCGCCGCTGGCCTTTCCGCCAGCGCCCTTTAGCAGACGAATTTCATCCGTCGCCGCTTCGGCAATCTCTTTATAGCCAAAGCCAGTTTGCGAAGCCGTCTTTTGAATTAGATCACGAAAATATTTGTCGTTCTTCGCGTTCTTTTCCATGCCGGCATGGAATTCCATCAAGAAAATTTGGTCCTGCAAGACCGCTTCTTCATAGATGCCATAGGCGACAGCGCCAGCTCCCGCGAGAGCCATATTACCGCCGCCACGAAAGTAAGCGTGGCCGCCGGGAATTGGGGAGGCGATGGACGACACATGGAAGCCGCTGCCACCACGGCCACCGCCGCGAGCGCCACCGCCACCACCGCCGCCGGGGATGCCGCCAGATCGACCGATGATGTTCTGGCGTCCGCCGCCGCCGATGGCCTTCATGGCGGCGTTGGAGCGGCTGGCAGAGGCAATAGCGGCCTGTGCCAGCCCTGCGGAAAGAGCAACGCCCTCCCACGCGCGAGCGAGTGCCCGCGTCTCTCCCAGCGCCGGACCAAGACCCTTGTTCATTACGCCGGTCAGGCGAGACATGTTCTTTTCGGTATTCGTAATCGCCTTATTCAGTGCCCGAATATCCGTCAAGATAGCGCGGATTCCCGGCGAGGCTTCGTTGACGATCTTGAATACTGCGCCGACTTCGAATGAAGTAATCATTTCGAAGCCTCGAATGAATTGCTAGGTGCATTCACCGATGGCGACCGGCGCGCGCGGGTCGATGTTTCGCGGCCCAGTTCCAATGGCCAACGCTTCATGCGTCGAAGCTTGCGGATGCTGCGCCGATATCGATATACGGCAACCAATCGCCGCTCGCTTCGAAGCGCGATATAATGCAGACCACCGATTACATACTCGCCCGAGCAACGCTCGACCGGCTGTTCGGCATCCGCGCCATCAGATGATTGGTAAGCGCTCCATGCGCGTTGAATTAGCTTCGTTGCATTTCGTTCCATGAACGGAACGTAGCTGAACCACGGTCGAAAGAAATGATAATTTCAGATGCGCGAATGATGCCGCCCGTAACATGGTCACGCATGAACTCTCATGGCATCACATGGACGCACACAAACATATAATATTCGCGGTGGAAAACTTTATTCCGCGTCGATAATTCGCACGGCTTTTGTTGGCGGCGCTTCAATTCGCCGCATCGGCGGCTGGATTTCGGGAATTGCGCGCCCCCGCTCGTCGGCTATTGCCCGCATCTTGTTCAGCCGCTCCATGATTCGCGACCTAATCGCTTGTACGGTTTCGTTCGACGGCGCATCCGAGCGCGGAGCTTCGCGCTCTTTGTACAGGCTCAATACCTTTGCGAGTTTGTCGA
>JAQSCR010000652.1:0-1854 GCA_029945495.1 Pseudolabrys sp.
CGGATAGGCGGCGATGCGGTAGCCGATGGCCTGAAGTTCTTCGGCCGGCAGGATCGGCGTCTTGCCGCCGCCGACCATGTTCGCCATCGTCGGCCTGTTGAAAGCGGCACAGAAGGTCCGCATTTCGTCGACCGATTCCGGCGCTTCCAGAAACAGAATGTCTGCGCCTTCCTCGGCGAACAGGCGGCAGCGCTCCATCGCGTCGTCGAAGCCGTGCACCGCGCGAGCGTCGGTGCGCGCTAGTACTAGGATGTCATTGTCGGCTTCGTGCGCGGCATCGACGGCGGCACGGATGCGCGCCCGCGCTTCGCCGCGTGAAACGACCTGCTTGCCCTTAGTATGGCCGCAGCGCTTTGGGCTGACCTGGTCTTCGATCATGACCGCCGCCGCACCGGCGCGGGCATATTCGCGCACGGTCCTTTGAGCATTCAGAGCATTGCCATAGCCGGTATCGCCGTCGCCGATGACGAGAAGGTCGGGAGCCGCTTGGCAGATCAGCCGCAACTGATCGGCCATCTCGGCAAACGAGATCAGTCCGGTGTCGGGCATCGCCAGCCTCGCGCCCGATACAGCGAAGCCGCTCATCAACGTGAGTTCGTAGCCGGCCTGCGCGATCATGCGCGCCGAGAGCGCATCCCACGCGCAGGGCATCCGAATAATGGAATTAGTCGCGAGGAGGTTGCGTAGCCGTTGTGTCCGGGCGCTCATGGCAGCTTCCTCCGAGATGCGGTGCATTGCCGCCGTTTCGCCAACCGCGCACCGGCCCGCGACGCCGGTCCGTATAACCCGACGCAGCCATGTTGTGCGGTAATTTTGCAATAGACTTCACATCTATCTGTATACATAATGCGATAGCAAGCCGCCGACAATCAACGAAAAACATTATCAACGCGGCTGCACATGGGAGGAAGCTGATGCAAATTGTGTACAAAATTGTCCTGTTTATGGCTTTGCTCCTGGCGCCGGCGGCGCGGGCGGAGCAGGTCACCGTGACGCATTGGGGCGTCCTGCTTTACGGCGCGCCTTATGCCGTCGCTATCGACAAGGGCTATTACAAAGAACTCGGCCTCGACATCGACGGCGTGCTCACCTCGCAGGGCGGCGGCACGACGATGCGCAACGTCATGGCCTCTAGCCTGCCTTACGGCGAAGTGGCGCTATCGGCCGCCGTCGCGGCAATGAAGCAGGGCATCGAACTCAAGATCATCCACACCGGCGTTCGCACCGCGGGCGAGCAACTGTGGGTGACATTGGCCGACTCCGACATCAAGTCCGTGAAGGACCTCGACGGCAAGAAAGTGGCATTCACCTCTCCGAAGTCGGTAACCGACATGCTGCTGACGATGGTGGCCGACAAGTACCACATCAAGATGCAGACCGTGGCGGCAGGCGGTATCGGCGCAGGCCTCACGATGGTCGAGCAGAAGGCGGTCGTCGCCGCGCCGGTCATGGATCCGATCTGGCCGAAGGTCCAGGGCAAGATGAAGCCGGTCTTCTTCGTCAAGGACGAACTGCCGAACATGGTGCAGTCGGTCGGCGTGACGACTGTGGAATACGCCAAGGCCAATGGCGACAAGCTGCGCAAGCTGGTGCAAGCGCGCAGAAAGGCGGTCGAGTTCGTCTACGCCAACCCGGAGGAGACGGCCAAGATCGTCGCCAAGCACTATAACGCCGACGAGAAGATCATTCTAGCCTCGATCCACAATCTCATTGCCATCAGGTACTGGAGCGCCGGCGAGTTCGAGTACGACGGCATGGACAACATGGTGAAGGGCCTGCAGATCGTCGGCGAGGTCGAAGGCAAGATCGACTGGAGCAAGGTGGTCGACACGAGCTTTCTGAAGTGACAGCGGC
>JAQSCR010000652.1:1864-4045 GCA_029945495.1 Pseudolabrys sp.
ATACGCAGCGACGCCGCCGGCAACAAGGGCGGCGGCGAGGCCGGCTTTCACGTCCGCATGCGCGGCGTGACGCGGGTCTACGGCGACCCGGTGACCGGCGTCCGCGCGCTTGCGGCGACCGATCTCGACTTGCGCCGCGGCGAATTCTACTCGGTCATCGGTCCATCGGGTTGCGGCAAGTCCACCCTGCTGGACGTGCTGGCGGGCCTGTCGCGGCCGACCACGGGCGAGATTGAATTCGAGGGAAAGCGGCTGGATGGCCGCGTTCCCGAAGGCATCGGCGCCGTCTTCCAGGAAGACGCCTGCTTCCCCTGGCTCAATGTCTCCGACAACATCACCTTCGG
Organism: Pseudolabrys sp.; assembly: GCA_029945495.1. GTDB lineage: Bacteria > Pseudomonadota > Alphaproteobacteria > Rhizobiales > Xanthobacteraceae > Pseudolabrys. Next base: position 2,209 of record JAQSCR010000652.1, read on the forward strand.
TTTGCGCCGGGCGGGGACGGAGGCGGCCGAGATCGATCGCTGCCGCGACTATGCGCTGAAACTGATGGGCCTCGTCGATTTCGAGAAGGCCTATCCGTTCCAGCTCTCCGGTGGCATGCGCCAGCGCGTCTGCATCGCCCGCACATTGGTCATGCAGCCGCGGATGATCCTGCTCGACGAGCCGTTCGGCGCGCTCGATGCGCAGACGCGGCTCATCATGGGCGACGAGTTGCTCAAACTCTGGCGTGAGACGGGCGCCACGGTGCTGCTCATCACCCATGCGCTCGACGAGGCGGCGATGCTGGCGGATCGCATCGGCATCATGTCGGCGCGGCCGGGGCGGATCATCGAGGAGGTGAAGACGGGGTGGTCGCGCGAGCGCGATTCCCGCATCGCTGCGGATCCGGGCTTCGGCGATATCACCGCGCATTTGTGGTCGGTGTTGCGCGAGGAATCGCTGACGACGATGCGGCAGAACGGGGTCGCATGAGCCGGGTCGGCTTTATACGCTTCCTGGTCGTCGGCGGTTTCGTCGTTGCTCTTGAAGTGCTCTGCCTGACCGGCATTGTCAGCCGTCTTGTCCTCATCGCGCCGTCGGAAATGGCGGTTCATCTCGTTCGCATTCTGAGGTCGGGCAAGGCCGACGCCGACATCGTCGAGTCGCTCAGCAACGTTCTCCTGGCGGTGGTCGTGTCGGTGATCGGCGGATTTTCCATCGGTTCCATCGTGCATTCGTTCCCCCGGCTGCGGCGGGCGATCGATCCGTTTCTGGCGAGCTATTACGCGCTGCCGTTCTTTGCGTTCTATCCGCTGTTCATTGTCCTTTTCGGGCTCGGCCGCGGTGCCATCGTGGCGATCGGCGTTCTGTTCGGCATTGTCGCGATGATCATGTCGACGCTGGTCGCCTTCGACCGGATTCCGCGCGTCCTGGTGCGCACCGCCGCGATTTATCGCATGGGGTCGGTCGAAGCGGCGCTGCGGATCAAACTGCCGAGCGCGATCCCTTTTCTGTTCACCGGCATCAAGCTCGCCATCGCCTATTGCTTCATCGGCGTCATCGCCGCCGAGTTCATCATGGCGACATCCGGCCTCGGCTATTCGATCGCTTATGCCTTCAACAGTTTCGATAACGGCACGATGTATGGCCTGTTGCTCTTCGTCATCCTGCTGGTGACCATCGTCAACGCGGTCTGTCACGCATGGGAGCGTCGGTTGATGCGCCGGTGGGGGCGATAGAATGCGCCGTTTCTTCGATTTCCTGCTGCTGATCGCCGTCGGCCTAGTTGCCTGGGAGCTGGTTCATTTGGCGGCGCCCTTCGCGCTGACGTCGCCCGCCGCGACGATGCTCAAGGCATGGGCGATGTTGCGCAGCCCCGCTTTCTGGCCGCACGCGGCCGAGACGGGCAAGGCCTTCTTCTATGCATTGTCGCTTTCCGTCGGTGGGGGCCTCGCGCTCGGCCTCAGCCTCGGCCTCAACCGCACCAGCGCCGAGGTCGCCGATCCGATCATGGTGTCGGTCTACAGTCTGCCCAAGGTGACGCTCTATCCGGTCATTCTCCTGCTGTTCGGCCTCGGCCTGCCGGCCAAGGTCGCGTTCGGCACCATCCACGGCATCATTCCCGTCGCGATCTTTGCCATGAATGCGGTTCGCAACCTGGCGCCGGTCCACTTCAAGACGGCGCAGGTGCTTCACTTAACGCGCATGCAGATGTTGATGACCGTCGTCATACCCGGCGCCTTGCCCGAAATCGTACCCGGACTGCGCATCGGCTTTTCGGTAACGCTACTCGGCGTTTTGATCGGTGAGATGTTTGCGTCGCAGCGCGGCATCGGCTTT
>JAQSCR010000652.1:4055-6673 GCA_029945495.1 Pseudolabrys sp.
TTGATCATGAATGCGATCGGCCTGCACGACGTACAGACCATCATGGCCGCGATCGTGCTCCTCGCCGTTGTCGCGGTTTCCGCCAGCGCCTTTTTGCTCTGGCTCGACCATCGGCTGCATCACCGTGCAGCATAAGATGGTGTGTAGCTAACGGTACAAGCGCCGAAACACGTCGATATCGATCGTCAGCGCCGCAATGCCGGCCTTCGAAGCCGCGTAGGCGCCACAGTTCGCTCGGATAAAAACGCTGAGTTCTGACGCAATAACGCAGATTGGCCATCGTGTGCGCGGCTTTATGTGCCAGCAATGACCGGCCCGGTCGAAGGTTTAAATTTATAGAAAGCCACATCAATCGCGCCGTTGCGGAAGCCGGCTTCGCAATAGGACAGGTAATAGTCCCACAACCGCTTGAAAGTGGCGTCGAAGCCAAGCCGCTCGATGTCCGGCCATGCCGCCAGGAAGCGTTCCCGCCAGACGGCCAGCGTGCGCGCGTAGCTTAAGCCGAAGGGTTCATGCGCGGTCAGTTCGAGACCTGCGCGCTCGGCTTGCTGCCGGATGATGTCGACGGTCGGCAATGCGCCGCCGGGAAAGATGTAGCTTTGAATGAAGTCCGGGTGCTGCCGGTATTTCTCGAAACGGTCCTCGGCGATGGTGATTGCTTGCAATAGCACCGTGCCGTCCGGCGTCAGGGCGCTCCGCAGCTTGTCGAAATAGACCGGCCAATAGCGTTCGCCGACCGCTTCGATCATCTCGATCGACACGATTCGGTCATAGCGCTCCTGGATGTCGCGATAATCCTGAAGCCGCAATTCCGCGCGGCCGGTCAAAGTCTTGCTGCCCAGGCGATGTTCGGCGTACTTGAGTTGCTCGGCCGACAGCGTGACGCCCGTGATGTCGCACAGCGGCGCTAGCTTTTCCATCAACGCGCCCCAACCGCAGCCGATTTCGAGGACGCGCTCACCTCCCGCAATGTCCAGCAGTTGGCGAACCCGGTTGAGCTTTTCCCCTTGCGCGGTTTCGAGCGGTTGACCGGGTGCGGTGAACAAGGCCGACGAGTATTGCATGCCGCGGTCGAGCCAGAGCTTGTAGAATGCGTTGCCGAGATCGTAATGCGCAGCGATGTTGCGCCGGCTGCCTTTGCGAGTGTTGCGGTTGCGCCAATGCCGCAAGCGGCGCAGCAGACGCTGCACAGCCGAGCCGGAGATCGCATGTTGCATCGTGGTGTCGTTGCAAGCGCCAAACTCTAGAAAGGCGACCAGATTGGGGGTCCACCAGTCGCCAGCGATGTAGGCATCTGCGAATGCCAGTTCCCCACCGGTCATCAGACGCCAGACGGTGCGCCAGCGCCGGATCACCAGTTTGGCGCTCGGTCCCGGATTGGCGGCCTGCCGATGCAGGGTTTCGCCGTTCGGCAACACGACGGTGATGTCGCCATAAGCGACCTGCGACAGCAGGCGCTGCAATTGCCGGATCAGAAAGGGCGTCGAGCGGGCCTTGCGGTGCCACGGCGTCGCGCGCGGCGAAATTGCTCGGATATCAGTCATGGTTGATTCCGTAGTCGCTAGTGGCCCGCAGACGCGGTTGCGCCACGATGGTCAGCGGCGCCGGCGCAGAAGGGCGCGGCCGCAGCCGCATGCCCTTGAGCCAAAGCTTAGTGGCTTCCCAATGGATGCCGGCGACGACTTTGAGCGTCATCAGCGGGAACGACACGAACGCGTGAAGGAGCGCGGTGTCGGTCAGTGCGTGACGTGTGCCGGCCAGCGAAGCGACCAGTACCAGGCCTTGCGCGTCGGCGCATTCGATTACGAGTGCAACTCGCTCGGAAGGCGGCTGGACGCGGAAGCGATAGACGATGTCCATGTCCATGAAAGGCGAGACGTAGAAGGCCTTGAGGCAGCGCTGCTCCAGCGGTTCACTGGCGTCGGCGTCGACCGGGATCAGGTAGCTATGGCGCTGGCCGAAAGTGTTGTGCACCTCGTAAAGCAGGGCCTTGAGCGGGCCGTCGCGATGGTAGCAGTAGTAAACGCTGATCGGATTGAATACGAACCCGAGAAGGCGCGGCATGCACAACAGCCGGATGGCGCCGCCATCGAGCGCAATGCCGGTGGCGGCGAGATGGGCCTCGACCTGTTGACGCAACGGGCGGCCGGAGCCGTCGCCGTGGTCGGCGGCATGCAAGCCGAACAGATTGAAGCCTTCAATCGAGAACAATCGAAGACGAGCGGACAGGCGCGGCAACTCATCGAGGTCGAGCAGCGTCCAGAACACGCGATAGTTCAGGCGGTGGGCGCGCGGCTTGAAGCGCCGGTGCATCACCGTGCCGGCATAGAGACAGGAATTGTATGGGTTGCCGGTCATGCCACCGTTTCCGATGTCGACATCGCGGGGCCGGCGTTCAGATGAATGCGGCCGGATTCGCTTTCGACGCGCCAGGGGCGGCGCACGCCGCCGAGTTCTTCCGCGACCGCGAGTCCGGCTTGCAGGCCGTCCTCATGGAAGCCGGCGCCGAAATACGCGCCGCAGAACCAGGTGCGGTTGCGGCCTTGCAGCGACCACAATTTTGTCTGCGAGGCCATCGCGGCGGTGTCGAGCAGGGGGTGTTCGTAGATTTCCGAATG
>JAQSCR010000653.1 GCA_029945495.1 Pseudolabrys sp.
GCAGGCCGAATTCGAGGTTCTGCGATTGCATCAGCTGCGCCAGCTCACCCCGGCTCAGCGCAGCGAGCGCCAGCTGCGCCGCCGTGGTGCGCGCGACCTCGCCATTGGTGCAGGCGCGCAAGAAACCGATGCCCCAGCGGATCAGCTCGAGGTCGGGCGAGACGCGGATGGCGTCCTCGCCGCCCAGCAGCATGAAGGGCAGCTTGCGCAGCATCGCCGGCGAGGCCATCGGCGCGACGAAGGCATAGCTGAGCTGGGCGCCATTGGCGGCGCTGGCCTCGGCGCCGGGGCCGAGATGGCGATCGACGATGGTGACCTGATGGCCGGCCTCGGCGAGCCACCAGGCCGACGTCAGGCCAACGACACCTGCGCCAAGAACGCCAATTTTCATCGCCTCATCTCGCTGTCCCTGGCAGCCAGTCTAGGCTCCGCCGCCGGTCAAAATCGATGCGCAGGCCGCATTATGCAATATTTGCATGATATAGTGCCTGGCGGGCGACTATCGTTGCGCACTCCAACATGGGCAGCCGGCCGGCATGGATTTCAGGTGGCTTCAGGATTTCTTGAGTCTGGCGGAGGTGAGCAATTTCACCGAGGCCGCCGCGACCCGGCATAGCTCGCAGCCGGCCTTCAGCCGTCGCATCCAGGCGCTGGAAGCCTGGCTCGGCGTCGAGCTGATCGACCGCTCCTGCTACCCGACCAAGCTGACCCCGGCCGGCGAGCGCTTCCGCCGCACCGCCGCCGACATGGTGCAGAACATGGTCGATGCCCGCGCCGGCATTCTCGGCGAGCCGGCCGCCGGCCAGGAAACCATCACCTTCGCGCTGCCGCATACGTTGGCGATCACCCGCTTTCCGGAATGGTGGAAGACCTGGAGCACGGCGACCGGCGCGTCCCGCTGCCGCCTGCTCGCCAGCAATGTGCATGATGCCGTCACCGCGCATGTCGCGGGCCTGGCCGACGTGCTGATCTGCTTTCATCAGGCGCAGCAGCCGATCTTCCTCGATCCCGATCATTACGACCGCGTCGCCATCGCCAGCGAATGGTTCCGCCCCTATGTCGCCGTCAAGCGCGGCCAGGCCGCGTTCAAATTGCCCGGCACGGCCAAGTCGCCGTTCCCGCTGGTGAACTATTCGCCGAGCACGTTTCTCGGCCGCATGGTCGATCTCATCCTGCAATCGGCGCCGGTGCCGGTGCATACCTTCACGGCCTGCGAATCCGATCTCGCCAGCGCCATCCATAATATGGTCGTCGCCGGCCACGGCATCGGCTGGCTGCCGGAATCGGCCGCCGCCGAGGCAGTCGCCAAGGGCCAGATCAAGCCGGCCGGCGACAATCGCTGGTCGGTGCCGCTCACCGTCTTTGCCTATTGCGACCGCTCGCGCAGCGGGCCGGCGGTCCAACGATTGATGGCGCATCTGCGGGCCTCTACTGTGGTCTATCTTGCCGACGGAGCGAAGTCGGCTTCTCTCTCTCAAGGCGCACGCTCATGACTCAGGTTCTTGCATGACTCACGTACTCCATCGTCAGATCGGTCACGACTACCCGGTCGCCGTGCGCGGCGAAGGCGTTTACATCTACGACGACACCGGCAAGCAATATCTCGACGCCACCGGCGGCGCCGCCGTGTCCTGTCTCGGCCATACGCATCCCGACGTCGTCGCGGCGATGAAGGCGCAACTCGACAAACTCGAATTCGCGCACACCAGCTTCTTCACCACGCCGGCGCTCGAAAGCCTGGCCGACGACCTCGCCGCGCATGCGCCGAAGGGAATGGGCCACACGTTCTTCGTCAGCGGCGGCTCCGAGGCGATCGAAGCCGCGCTGAAAATGGCGCGGCAATATTTCGTCGAACGCGGCGAGCCGCAGCGCCGTCATCTCATCGCCCGCCGCCAGAGCTATCACGGCATCACGCTCGGCGCTCTCGCCATTGGCGGCCGCCTGGCGCCGCGCAAGCAGTTTGCGCCGCTGCTGATCGAGACGCATCACGTCTCGCCGGTCTACGAATATCGCGACCGCCGCGCGGATGAGACGCCGCAGGCCTATGGCGAGCGGCTGGCGCAGGAACTGGAAGCCAAAATCACTGAGCTGGGCGGCGAGAATGTCATCGCCTTCATCGCCGAAACCGTGGTCGGCGCGACGCTAGGGGCCGCGCCGCCGGTGCCCGGCTATTTCAAGCGCGTGCGCGAGATCTGCGACCGTCACGGCATTCTGCTGATTCTCGACGAAGTCATGTGCGGCATGGGCCGCACCGGCACGCTGCACGCCTGCGAGCAGGAAGGCATCGCGCCCGATCTGATGGCCATCGCCAAGGGTCTCGGTGGCGGTTTCATGCCGATCGGCGCGCTGATGATCAGCGACACGATCTACAAGACGATCGCCGATGGCTCGCGCGTGTTCCAGCACAGCCACACCTACACCGGCCATCCGCTGGCCTGCGCCGCGGCGCTCGCCGCGCAGACCGTCATTCGCCGCGACAATCTGCTGGAGAATGTGCGCACCCAAGGCGCGCGACTGACGCGCCGCCTGCAGGAGCGCTTCGGCAATCATCCTTTCGTCGGCGACGTGCGCGGCCGCGGCCTGTTCCAAGGCGTCGAACTGGTCGCCGACCGCGCCAGCAAGGAATCATTCGACCCGGCGCGCAAGATCCATGCGAAGGTCAAGCAGGAAGCCATGGCGCGCGGCCTGATGACCTATCCGATGGGCGGCACCGTCGACGGCGTGCGCGGCGATCACATTCTGCTGGCGCCGCCATTCATCATCAACGGTGATGCGATCGATACGATCGTCGAAAGACTCGGTGAAGCCATCGACGCCGTTACCGGCGTTTAAAAAAAGAAATTCGTATTCCGGCAATTGGCCGGAATACGTGACTGTGCGGCCTGTTTATTGCAAGTACCGTAGCCTGAACAACCATTGGAGGAATCTGCGCATGAACTATAAAACAAAAACCACCGGCCTGGCAGCGGCCGGCTTGCTGGCCCTGCTGACCGCCGGCACGCCCGCCGCGGCCCAGCAGAAATTCGTCACCGTCGGCACCGGCGGCGTCACCGGCGTGTACTACGCCGTCGGCGGCGCGGTGTGCCGTCTGATGAACAAGGATCGCGCCAAGACCGGCCTGCGCTGCTCGGTCGAATCGACCGGCGGTTCGGTGTTCAATGTCAACGCCATCAAGTCGGGCGAACTCGAATTCGGCCTGGCTCAGTCCGACATTCAGTTCAACGCCGCCAAGGGCGAAGGTCAGTTCAAGGGCAAGGCCGATCCCGATCTGCGCGCTGTGTTCTCGGTGCATCCGGAGCCGTTCACGGTTCTGGCGCGCAAGGAGGCCGGCGTCACCAAGTTCGAGGACTTCAAGGGCAAGCGCTTCAACGTCGGCAACCCGGGCTCGGGTACGCTGGCCTCGATGGAAGAGCTGCTGGCGCAGATGAAATGGACCAAGGCGGACTTCTCGCTCGCCGGCGAACTGAAAGCCGACGAACAGGGCACCGCGCTCTGCGACAACAAGATCGACGGCTTCTACTATGGCGTCGGCCATCCGTCGGCCGCCATCCAGGATCCGACCACGGCCTGCGGCGCCAAGCTGATCTCGCTGACAGGCCCGGCGATCGACGCGCTGATCAAGGCGCATCCGTACTACGCCAAGGCGACGATCCCCGGCGGCATGTATGCCAACAACCCGAACCCGACGGAAACCTACGGCGTGCTGGCGACTGTCGTGACCTCGGCGAAAGTGTCGGATGACGTCGTCTACGCGATGACCAAGGCAGTGTTCGAGAACTTCGACGAGTTCAAGAAGCTGCACCCGGCCTTCGCCAATCTCGATCCGAAGGCGATGATCAAGAACGGCCTGTCGGCCCCGCTGCATCCGGGCGCCGTCAAGTACTACAAAGAAAAAGGCTGGATGTAATCCATCTGGCGTGAAGGGGCGGCTTCGGCCGCCCCTTTTTTATTTCAGGACTGAATGCGTTCGTGGGGGAATGATATGAGCAACGATCACCAGACAGCGTCGACGCGCGAGGCGCTTGAGGCCATGGTCGCGGAGGCCGACACCGGCGGACGCAAACCGACCGGCTTCAGCAAGTCGTTGATCTTCGGCATCGCGCTGGCCTGGGCGCTGTTCCAGCTCTGGTACGCGTCGCCGCTGCCGTATCAGTTCAATTTCGGCGTGGTCAACGACGGCCAGGCGCGCACTATCCACCTGTGCTTCGCATTCCTTCTGGTCTTCACGACATTCCCGGCGCTGAAGTCGTCGCCGCGCCGATACATCCCGGCCTATGACTGGGTCCTGGCGATCCTCGGCGTCGCCGCCGCAGCTTACCTCCTGATCTTCTACAAGGAAATATCGCTGCGGCCAGGGCTGCCGACCACCGCTGACATCGTCATGTCGGTCATCGGCGTCGTCTGCCTGCTCGAAGCCGCGCGCCGCGCCGTCGGCCCGGCGCTCACGGCGATCGCCAGCCTCATGCTGGTCTACATCTTCGTCGGGCCGTGGCTGCCGGGCCTTCTCGGGCACAAGGGCGCATCGCTGTCGCGCGCCGCCTCGCAGATGTGGCTCACCTCCGAAGGCATCTTCGGCGTTGCGCTGGGCGTTTCCGCCAGCGTCGTGTTCCTGTTCGTCCTGTTCGGCAGCCTGCTGGAGCGCGCCGGCGCCGGCAATTATTTCATCCAGCTCGCTTTCGCCATGCTCGGCACTTATCGCGGCGGCCCGGCCAAGGCCGGCGTCGTCGCCTCCGGCCTCACCGGCATGATCTCCGGCTCCTCGATCGCCAACACCGTTACCACCGGCACCTTCACCATTCCGCTGATGAAGCGCGTCGGCTATTCGGCGGTGAAAGCCGGCGCCATCGAGGCCGCGGCCGGCGTCAACGGCCAGTTGATGCCGCCGGTGATGGGCGCGGCCGCGTTCCTGATCGCCGAATATGTCGGCATCAGCTACGCCGAAGTGGTCAAGCACGCCTTCCTGCCGGCGTTTCTAACCTATGGCGCGCTGTTCTACATCGTCGATATCGAAGCGGCGAAGCTCAACCTGCGCGGCCTGGCGCGATCGTCAACGATGCCGATCCATCAATCGCTGCTGCGCGCGCTGATGACGGTCTGCGGCATCATCATTCTCAGCGGCCTCGTGTATTACGGCATCGGCTGGACCAAGGTCGTGTTCGGCGCCGCCGCCACCTGGATTCTCGGCATTGCGCTGATCGCCGCCTATCTCGGGCTGTTGCGCTACAAAGCGCGTCATCCCGACCTGCCGGCCGACGATCTGACCAAGGCGATCGTCAAGGTGCCGGACTTCTTCGAGACCGCGCGCACCGGTCTGCATTACCTGTTGCCGGTCATTGTGCTGATCTGGTGCCTGATGGTCGAGGAACTGTCGCCCGGCCTGTCGGCTTTCTGGGGCACGGCCTTTCTCATCTTCATCATGCTCACGCAACGGCCGCTGATTGCGGCATTCCGCGGCGAGCACGCTTTCGCCGAGCGGCTGCGCGAGGGTTTCGACGATCTCGTCGCCGCGCTGCAGAGCGCCTCGCGCAACATGACGTCGGTCGGCATCGCCACCGCGTGCGCCGGCATCATCGTCGGCACCGTCTCGCTCACCGGCATCGGCCTGGTGATGACCGAGATCGTCGAAACCGTCTCCGGCGGCAATCTGATGATCATGCTGGCGATGACGGCGGTGATCTGCCTGATCCTCGGCATGGGCATGCCGACGACGGCAAGCTACGTCGTGGTCGCGACCTTGATGGCGCCGGTGCTTGTCGAACTGGCGGCGGAGAACGATCTCGCCGTACCGCTGGTCGCGGTGCATATGTTCGTCTTTTACTTCGGCCTGATGGCGGACGTCACGCCGCCGGTCGGTCTGGCCGCTTATGCCGCGGCGGCGATTTCCGGCGCCGATCCGGTGAAGACCGGCATTCAGGCATTCCGCTACGAAATCCGCACCGGTTTGCTGCCATTCATCTTCATCTTCAATACCGAACTGCTGATGATCGATATCGGCAGCGTCAGCCATTTCATCGTGGTTGTCGGCTGCTCGATTGTTGCGATGGGCTGCTTCGTGGCGGCGACGCAAGGCTGGCTGGTGACGAAAAACCGCTGGTACGAGTCGGCGCTGCTGTTGTTGGTGTGTTTCACCTTGTTCCGGCCCGGCTATTGGCTTGATCAACTGCAGCCGCCGTTCGAAACGCGTGCCGCGGCCGAACTGGTGACGGTCGCCGGCTCGGTACCGGCGGGCTCGACGCTGCGCTTCCGCGTCAAGAGCCAGTCGCGCGCCGGCGACGATGTCGAAAAGCTGGTGCGGCTGACGCTCCGCGCCGAGCCAAGCGGAGCCGAGCGCCTGCGCACCACCGGCCTGGCGATAGCGACGCTCGGCGGCACGACGACGATACAAACGTCCCGATTCGGCAGCCAGGCGGCGAAATACGGTCTGGCCGCGGGCGATGAAATCACGGCCGTGCTGGTGCCGGCGGAGCGGGCGAACCGCTACTGGCTCGCCATTCCGGGCTTGCTGCTGCTGGCGGGCATCGTCCTGCTGCAGTTACGGCGGCGCAAGGCGGTGCCGTGACCTGACGGATATTTTGGACCAGCGCTATGGAGAGACTATTGCATTTGTGCG
>JAQSCR010000654.1 GCA_029945495.1 Pseudolabrys sp.
ACACTCCATCTTTGCTGGAAGATTAGAGTGTTGCGCCGACCAATTGAGCCCACCGCACATAGCCGACTTTGGACTTTGATAATCGTCTGATGTGGGCGCTTGTTCGTGCCGGCAATTTCCCTGTTCTCTCGCCGACGAAGCCTGTTCTTCCAAACCAATTCCCTGTTCTGTTGACCAGGGATTTGTCCTCTAACCGCCTGTTAAAGCGATACTAATTTAGTCTCCAGGTCCTTCGAGGCCGCGATACTGCAAAATTCCCTGTAAAATTCCCTGTTAGCAGGGAAAACAGACAGAGCAGGAGGCTGGTTGCACTGCGTCGCCAGCCAGCCAGTCGGTAATTTGGACAAGTCTGTGTCTCAAGTCGCAGGAGTAGGCGACGCCGCTATTCCGGAAAATCGAATATTCAAATCGAATCGCGAACGCGATCCCAAGTGCGATCCATGTGCGCGGCAAGGATTTTGGCAAGCCGTTTGCCGTTTCGCTCTTCCAGGGCCGCGATCATTTCTTCGTGGTCCGCCACGGCCGCTGCCCACTTTTCCGCACTCTCGTTTCCGATATAGCGAATGCGCCGCAGGCGCGCCTGCAACACGCCGTGAACGTCGGCGAGAGCGCTGTTGCCCGATGCGCGCAGAATCGCCGAATGAATGCTCTGGTTTAATTTGAAATAGACGAGCCGGTCGCGGGCAGCATAATGCCGCAGCATCTCGTCATGCATCTTGCGAATCTGCGCGATGTCTTCGTCGGATGCATTCTTGCAGACGAGTTCTCCCGCGAGACTTTCCAGATTTGCCAGGACGATCAGGCTGTCCTTGACGTCCTTCGCCAGGAATTTCCGCACCACGGCGCCGCGGCCGGGCGAGAGTTCGAGCAGGCCTTCGCTCGCAAGATATTTGAGCGCCTCGCGCAATGGCGTGCGCGACACGCCGAGCTCCTGGCCGAGGTGTCCTTCATGAATGCGGGCCCCGGGGGCCAACGTTCCCTCGATGATCATGTCCCGGACCCGGGACACGATCGCGTCATGCAGATTGTGCCGGACAATCGGCCTGCGCTGGGCGTCGTCGAGCGGATCGTCCAGGGCGGCGGCTATGGCCCGAACTGCCATGAGTCTGAAGCTCCAATAGGGAATCTGTTGGCATCATAGGGACTTGTGAGGATATACTCAATGACAAAATTCTGTATGCAGCATATTTACGGACGGGTTCTGGCCTGTTAGCGTTCCCTCGCTGAACCAGTCGGACGGAACCCATGAGCCGAGAAAAGCCGCTTATTGCCGTTGCCATGGGCGATCCTGCGGGGATCAGCCCGGAGCTGCTCGCCCGGCTTCTGGCCGAGCCCGATATCCGGCCGCTCGCGACATTCGTGATCTTCGGCGATGCCCGCGTTCTGGACATGGGGGCCAAGGTCGCCGGGCTCGTTCCTGACGTGACACGAATCCAATCGGAAGATGCGCTTCCTGAGGACCAAAGCCGGCCCATTCTGGTCGACCTCGCAAACCTCGACCTCGATGGACTGACGATCGGCAAGGCGACGCTCGCGGGCGGCAAATTCGCCACCGAGAATTTCCGCCGCGCGCTTCAGCTTGCCTCGAGCGGACGCGCCGACGCCGTTTTTTTCACGCCGTTCAACAAGGCGGCAATGCGGTTCGCTTATCCCGGTTACGATGACGAAATCCGCTTCATTCGCGACGTCGTCGGCTCGGACGCGTCCGCAAGCGAGTTCAACATACTCGGCGGTCTATGGAACGCGCGCGTTACGTCGCATATGCCGCTCAGCGAGGTGGCGCGAAACATCACCGAAGACCGGATATTGAACGCATTGGCGCTGACGAATGCGGCGCTGCGTTCGGCCGGCTTCGATAATGCGCGGATCGCCGTCGCCGGTCTCAATCCGCATGCGGGGGACGGCGGCAATTTCGGCCGGGAAGAGATCGACATCATTCAGCCGGCCGTGGCGAAAGCCCAGGCGAAAGGTTTCAATGTTCAGGGCCCATATCCGTCCGACACCGTTTTCCTGCGCGCGAAGAACGGCGACTTCGACGCGGTGCTGACGATGTATCACGATCAGGGCCAGATCGCGATGAAGCTCATGGGTTTCGATCGCGGCGTCACGCTGATCGGCGGGTTTCCGTTTCCGATCTGCACGCCGGCACACGGCACCGCTTACGAAATCGCCGGCAAGGGCATCGCCAATCTCGGCGCCACACGCGCCGCGATGCTGCTCGCCATCAAGATGGCAACCGAAAAGCGCAAGCGCGGAAGAGTGGCTGCCTGACCGAATAAGAAAAAAGTGCCGAGGACGGGAATGACGGGGAAAAGGGACAACGCAGTGACAGGCGAGGCGCCATGAGTGCGCCGTTCCAGATCGTCGATGCGCACCAGCATTTCTGGGATCCGGGCAGGAACTATTATCCGTGGCTCCGGGATGAGCCGATGATTCCGTTCCGTTACGGCGACTATTCCGCGATCTGCAAAACCTATCTGCCGGCCGATTACCGCAGAGATGCGAACGGCTACGACGTTATCGGATCGGTCTACGTGGAAGCTGAATGGGATCCGAAAAATCCCGTTGCCGAAATGGAATACATCGATGCATTGCGGCGGCCTGAGGGCCTTCCGACCGTCGCCGTCGCGCATGCGCGGCTCGACGAACCCGGGGTAGAATCCATTCTGGAACGACAGTCGGCGTTCTCCTTCGTGCGCAGTATCCGCCACAAGCCGCGCGCCAACGCGTCGCCCAGGGATAGCGGAGCGGGCGGCATGACGGACGCGCTGTGGCGGCGCGGTTATGCGCTGTTGCGCCGCCTCGGTCTGCGCTTCGATCTGCAGACGCCGTGGTGGCACCTGCATGAAGCCGCGCAATTGGCGCGCACGTATCCCGATACGCAAATCATCCTCAACCATGCCGGATTGCCCGCGGACCGGTCGCCGCAAGGCCTTGAAGGCTGGAAGCGCGAGATGGCCGCGCTTGCGCAATGCCCCAACGTGGCGGTGAAGATTTCCGGCATCGGCGTGCCGGGCCAAGCCTGGACCAGCGCCGCCAATCGCAGCATCGTGCTGAGCGTGATCGACTTGTTCGGCACCGGCCGCGCGATGTTCGCCAGCAACTTTCCCGTCGACAGTCTGTGCGCGACTTTCAGCGAGATTTTCGGCGGTTTCCGCGAGATCGTCGCCGACTTCAGCGCCTCGGATCAGCGACTTCTGTTTCGCAACAGCGCCATCCGCATTTACGCAATGGACCGCGGATGAAGCTGGATGAAGTTGATCGCTGAAGGTTGAGAACTACGTGCAATGAGAAAAGGTCGTCGCAAAATGCGGGGCCGGAAAAACCAGGGGAGGTACTCGTGTCGATACGCATCGTTCAAGTCGCGTTGTCTTTCGCGCTCGCTTTGGCCGTCACTTATGCGGCGTCGCCCGCCCAAGCGCAGATCAAGCTCCGCTACGCGCATGTCGGCGTCGCTGGCGCACCGCAGACCCGGTACGCCGACGAATTGGCCGCCTTGGTCAAGGAGCGCACCAACGGACGCGTCGAGATCCAGGTGTTCGCCAATTCTCAGCTCGGCGGCGTCGGCGAAATGGTCGACGGCATCAAGTCCGGCGCGATTGCGATGGGCCACCACGACTTTGCATCGCTCGGCAAAATCCTGCCGGTGGTTGCCGCCTTCAACACGCCGTTCGTTTATACCGACGCCGACCAGGCCATGCGGGCAACGGACCCGCGCACCTCTGCTGTTCTTCAGGAGGTAAACAAGCAGCTCGTCGAAGCCGGCGGCATGCGCATCGTCGGCAGCCTTTATCAGGGCGCGCGCCAGCTCACATCGAAGGAGAAGGTGCTGTCGCCCGACGACATGAAGGGCAAGAAATACCGCGGCGTGCCGATCAAGCTCTGGTCGTCAATGCTCACGGGCATGGGCGCGGTGGCAACGCCGGTCGAAGTGTCGGAACTTGCGACCGCGCTCGCGACTGGTCTGGTGATCGGTCAGGAGAATCCACTCGCCAATATCTGGACCCTGAAGCTGTTCGAAGTGCAGAAATACGTGATGATGACCGCGCACATGCAATCGGTGCTGAGCGTGTTCGTGAACGAGCGCGTCTGGCAGAGCATCCCGGCGGGCGACCGCAAGATCATGGAAGATGCAATGGCTGAAGTCGGCCAGCGTTCGCTGGAGTGGGATCGCGCCAGCGTGGCGCAATACCGCAAGGACCTCGAAGCCAAGGGCATGATCTTTGTCGAGGCGAAGGATGGCCTCAATATTCCGGCGTTCCGCAAGGCGGTGCTGGCCCAGATCGGCAAGGATTTTCCGGAATGGACGCCCGTGATCGCCAAGATCCAGGCGGTCAAGTAGTCGGGATACGAAACGTCCGACCGGCGCTCGCAAGGGGAGGCGATGATGGAAAGCCTGCTGTCGCTCATTCGAAAGGCCGTGCGATTCATCTGCCTTCTCCTTCTTGCAGCGCTGGTCGTGACGCCGCTGTTGCAGATCGTTATGCGCGGTATCTTCAACGTGCCGATGTCCGGTGCTGAGGAGTTGGCGCGCTATTTCCTGATTTGCATGTCGTTCATCGGGGCAAGCTACGTCACCCGCGAGGGTGGCCAGATCAGGATGGAAGAATTTCAGGTTCTGATTCCACCGACACCGCGCTGGCTTCTTCAGATGGCCATCGAACTCGCGGCTGCCGCCATATTCACCGTTTTCTTCGTGGCGAGCGTCGTGACGATTTTGAACAACCTGCGAAACCAAACACCGACCTTGGAAATGCCGTTCTGGCTGTTCATGGCGCCGCTGGCGGTCGGCTCTTTGCTCCTGATTGTCGAGACCCTGATGATGTTTATCCATACGTTCCGGCGTGGACGGCCGGAAGCCAAACAAACGATTTTGACGTGAGGGACCTGTAGTGGAGGGATTTATTGTCGTTTTTGTCTTTGTCTTTCTTTTCGTGCTGGGATTCCCGGTCGTCATTGCGATCGCATTGCCCTGCATCGTCTATCTGCTGCTCAACGGGCTGCCGCTGGATCTCATTGCGCAGCGCACGCTTTATTCGCTCGATTCATTTCCGCTTGTCGCAGTTCCGGTCTTTCTGTTCGTCGGCAGCATCTTGAACAGCGCCGGCATTTCCAACTATATCTACAAATTCGCGGACACCGCGACCGGCCGGCTTCCCGGCGGCCTCGCCCAGGTGAATATCTTCGGCAGTTTGATCTTTGCCGGCATGTCCGGTTCCGCGCTCGCAGATATCGGCGGTCTCGGGCGCATCGAAATCGATGCGATGCGCGCCAAGGGGTTCAACCCCGCCTTTGCCGGCGCCGTGACGGCCTCGTCCGCGCTGGTCGGGCCGATTTTCCCGCCCAGCATTCCGCTCATTATCTACGGCACGGTCACCGGGGTTTCGGTCATTCAGCTTCTCCTCGGCGGAATTCTGCCGGGGCTTCTTTGCGTCGCGATGCTTATGCTGATGACCGGTTGGCTCGCGGTGCGCAGGAACTATCCGCGGGCGGCGCGCTGGCCGACGCCCGGCGAACTCTGGCGCGACTTCTTGCCGGCATTTCCGGCGATCATGGCGCCGGTCATTCTGATCATCGGCATGCTTGCCGGCGCCTTCACGCCGACCGAGATCGCGTCTGTGACGGTGGCTTATACGTTGCTCATCAGCGCGCTGTTCTATCGCGAGTTGACCTGGGCCGGCCTGATCTTTGCCGCGTTCGAGACCATCCGCGCGTCGGCTGGCATTCTTCTGATTGTCGCCGTTGCCGCCTTATTCGGATGGATATTGTCGGTCGAGCAAGTTCCGCAGCAATTGACCGGCTGGATGCTGTCGATCTCGACGAATCCGATTGTCCTGCTGTTTCTCGTCAATATCCTGCTTTTGATCGTCGGCATGTTTCTGGACAGCACGACAGCGATCCTCGTCGTGGCGCCGATCATCGCCAAGCCGCTGGTTGCGGCCGGGGTCGATCCGGTTCACCTCGGCATGGTCGTGGTCTTCAATCTGATGATCGGCCTGCTCACGCCGCCGATGGGGCTTGCGCTTTTCCTGGTGGCAGACATCGCCAAGGTATCGATGAAGGAAATCCTCCGTGAGATGGCGCCATTCTATGTGCCGCTCGGCATTACGCTGCTACTGATTACATATGTTCCTCAGCTCACGACCTGGATCCCGCGTTTGGCGTTGGCGCCATAATTCATAGTACGATCAGAGAGTATTCTTCAGAGTTCGAAACCGCTGATGGGAGAAAGCTGATGGCGGAAAAGCCGCTCGGATTTATCGGCTTCGGCTTGATGGGGCAGGGGTTCACCCGCAGGCTCGCCGAACTCGGGCATGGCGTTGTCGGTTTCGACATCGATCCGGCCAAGGTCGCCGCGGCGGCGGCATGGGGAGTCAAACCGGCAAAGAGCGCTGCCGACGTCGTCGAGGCCTGCGACATTATCCTTGCCTGCGTCATCAATACTGCCGCTGTTGAGGATGCCGCGATCGGCCCGCGCGGCGCACTCGCCGCCGGCAAACTCGACGGCAAGGTGTTCGTTGACCATTCAACGACTGAGCTCGAGGCGACTAAACGAGTCGCCGCGGCGCTCGCGGCGCGGGGCATGATGTTTGTCGATG
>JAQSCR010000655.1:0-3847 GCA_029945495.1 Pseudolabrys sp.
GCGAGGCGGTGGGCGTCATCGCCGCCCAGTCGATCGGCGAGCCGGGCACTCAGCTCACCATGCGTACGTTCCACATCGGCGGCGCGGCGCAGATCAACGAGCAGTCGTTCATCGAGTCGAACTTCGACGGTAAGATCGTGTTCAAGAACAAAAACATTGCCAAGAACACCGACAGGGACGTCGTGGCAATGGTGCGCAACATGGTGGTGGCGGTGGTCGATCCCGACGGGACCGAGCGCGCTCATCACCGTATTCCTTACGGCGCGCGCATGCGCGTCGACGACGGCGACAAGATCAAGCGCGGCCAGCGTATCTCCGAGTGGGATCCGTACACCCGTCCGATCCTCACCGAAGTCGATGGCGAAGTGGCATTCGAGGACATGGTGGACGGTCTGTCGATGTCGGAACAGCTCGACGAATCGACCGGCATCGCCAAGCGCGTGGTCATCGACTGGCGTACGGGGTCGTCCCGCAACCAGGCCGACCTGCGTCCGGCCATGATCGTCAAGGGCAAGGACGGCAAGATCCTCAAGCTCGCGCGCGGTGGTGAAGCTCGTTACCTGCTCGCTGTTGACGCGATTATCTCGGTCGATCCGGGTGGCAGCGTGAAGGCGGGCGACATTCTCGCGCGTATCCCGACCGAAAGCGCCAAGACGCGTGACATCACCGGCGGTCTGCCGCGGGTGGCGGAACTGTTCGAAGCCCGCAAGCCGAAGGATGCGGCGATCATCGCCGAGATTGGCGGCATGGTGCGCTTCGGCAAGGATTACAAGAACAAGCGCCGCATCACGATCGAGCCGGCCGACAAGAGCGAAGAGCCGCGGGAGTATCTGATCCCGAAAGGCAAGCACATCCATCTGCAGGACGGCGACGTGCTGGAGAAGGGCGATTATATCGTCGAGGGCAATCCCGCCCCGCACGACATCCTCGCCATCAAGGGCGTCGAAGAGCTGGCGGCTTACCTGGTCAACGAAATCCAGGAGGTCTATCGCTTGCAGGGCGTTATGATCAACGACAAGCACATCGAGGTGATCGTTCGCCAGATGCTGCAGAAGGTCGAGATCGACGACGCCGGTGAAACCGAACTGCTGGCGAGCGAACAGATCGACCGCAGCGAAATGGACGAGATCAACCTCAAGGCTGTTGCCGAAGGCAAGAAGCCGGCATCGGGTCACCCCGTGCTGCTCGGCATCACCAAGGCCTCGCTGCAGACCCGGTCGTTCATCTCGGCGGCGTCGTTCCAGGAGACCACGCGCGTGCTCACCGAGGCCGCTGTCAACGGCAAGGCGGACACGCTCGACGGCCTCAAGGAAAACGTCATCGTCGGCCGTCTGATCCCGGCCGGTACCGGCGCCATGATGAACCGTCTGCGCGAGATCGCGATCAAGCGTGACGCTCTCATCCTGGAAGAACGCGAGAAGGACGCGGCCAAGGAACAGGCCGCGCGGGAGGCGCTGGCGGCGCCGGCATTGCCGGCGGCTGAATAAGCACTTCGAGGTTTAACCGCAACAATCAAGGGCCGTCCGCAAGGGCGGTCCTTTTTCTTGGGCGGCGGCGGGCGGCCGTCACACGGCCGTTACGCGGCGCAGCCTAGAGAGACGCCATGCACTGGTGGCAAACCGGCATCCTCTACCAAGTCTATCCGCGCTCGTTTCAGGACTCGAATGGCGACGGCGTTGGCGATTTACGTGGCATCATCGCGCGCCTGCCGTATCTGGTGGAGCTCGGCGTCGATGCGATCTGGCTGTCGCCGGTGTTCACCTCGCCGATGACCGATTTCGGCTACGACATTACCGACTACACCGGCATCGACCCGTTGTTCGGGACGCTTGCCGACTTCGATGCGCTGGTGGCGCGCGCGCATGCGCTCGGGCTGAAGCTGCTGCTCGATTTTGTGCCCAACCACACCTCGGACCAGCATCCGTGGTTTGCCGAGAGTAGCGCCTCGCGCGAGAGCGACAAGCGCGACTGGTATATCTGGCGTGATCCGGCGCCGGGCGGCGGGCCGCCCAACAATTGGCTATCGGAATTCGGCGGTTCGGCGTGGGCCTACGATCCGGCAAGCGACCAGTACTACTATCACGCCTTCCTGGCCTCGCAGCCGGACCTGAACTGGCGCAACCCGCTTGTGCGGGCGGCGATGCACGAGATCATGCGTTTCTGGCTCAACCGCGGCGTCGACGGCTTTCGCGTCGACGTGATCTGGCATCTGATCAAGGACGAAGCGTTCCGCGACAACCCGCCCAATCCTGACTATCGCGCCGGCGAGCCGCCATATCGAAGCCTGCTGCCGGTCTATTCGGCGGATCGGCCGGAGGTTCACGAGGTCATTCGCGGCCTGCGCGCGGTGGTCGACGAATATGCCGACCGTGTGCTGATCGGCGAAATCTATCTGCCGGTCGAGAAACTCATCGCCTATTACGGCGCCGATCTTTCGGAAGCGCATTTGCCGTTCAACTTCTCGCTGATCGAGACGCCGTGGCGGGCCGATATGATCGGTTGCTTGATCGATCGCTATGAAAAATTGCTGCCGCCGGGCGCCTGGCCAAACTGGGTTCTGGGCAATCACGACCGGCCACGGCTGGCGAGCCGGCTTGGCCTGGAGCAGGCGAGGGTGGCGGCGATGTTGTTGTTGACGTTGCCGGGCACGCCGATTCTCTATTATGGCGACGAGATAGGCATGTCGCAGGTGTCGATCCCGCCCGGGCAAGTGCGCGACCCGTGGGAAAAGAACCTGCCGGGCTTAGGCCTGGGCCGCGACGGCTGCCGCACGCCGATGCAGTGGGATGGGTCGGCCGGGGCCGGGTTCTCAATCGCCGAGCCCTGGCTGCCGCTGGCCGCCGATTCGGCAATTTCCAATGTAGAATCGGCCCGCGCCGACCCGGCCTCGCTCCTTAACCTCTACAGGCGGCTGATTGGCCTGCGCCGCGCCCGGCCGGCGCTGAGCCGCGGCGCCTATCGGCCACTGGCCCACACGCAAAGCCTGTTGGCCTTTGAACGAGCGGCGGACGGCGAGCGGCTGGGGGTGGCGCTGAATTTTTCCGCCGAGGCGTCAGATAGTCTCATATTACCAGAGGCTTGCGCCGGAGCTGTGTTGCTTTCCACCACCCACGAGCGTTCCGGCGAAGTGATCGCCGGACCTCTCACCTTGCGCCCGCACGAGGGACTAATCATATTGCTCGATAGCAAGGCTCCGGCGCCCTGAAGGGCCTCGGAGCCGCTGTTTTTCGGCCGTTTTCGCCTTGACTTAGGGGTATCCGGCCGATACATACGCGACACTTAACGGCAGGCGGTGAGCTTCGCTTGCTTCGGAACGGCCGCCCGGCCAACTCTTTGAGAGTGCTTAAGTTTCTCAAAGTCAAGCTGGCGCAATCGCCTCGACGAATGAAGCTCAGACGCTGCCGCTGACAGCCACTGTCAGGTTACGGACTAAACGGCTGCTTGGTCGTGCAAACGACTTTGCGGATGTCAGAACTGGAAAGAGCGCCCCCGCGATTGATGCGGATGGCGCGATTTCGTTTTGCGTGTCGACAAGGCACGCATCGAGAACAAGCACGGGCCGCAAGGCTCAAAACACAAGCGGGCCTTACGGCCCAGTCAATTCCGGGCGCTTAAGCCCAACAGGTAACGAAGGCGAACGATGCCGACGATCAACCAGCTGATTGCCAACCCGCGGCAGCCGCTCAAGACCCGCAACAAGGTCCCGGCGCTGCAGGCGAGCCCCCAGAAGCGCGGCGTTTGTACGCGCGTCTATACGACGACCCCGAAGAAGCCGAACTCGGCGCTGCGTAAGGTCGCCAAGGTTCGTCTCACCAACGGGTTTGAAGTGATCGGCTACATCCCGGGT
>JAQSCR010000655.1:3857-6550 GCA_029945495.1 Pseudolabrys sp.
CAACCTTCAGGAACATTCCGTGGTCATGATCCGCGGCGGCCGCGTCAAGGATTTGCCGGGCGTCCGCTATCACATCCTGCGCGGCGTCCTCGATACGCAGGGCGTCAAGAACCGCAAGCAGCGCCGTTCGAAGTACGGCGCCAAGCGTCCGAAGTAAGGGTCAGATTCATGTCTCGTCGTCACGCTGCAGAAAAACGCGAAATCACGATCGACCCGAAGTTTCAGTCGGCGGTCGTGTCCAAGTTCATGAATGCCGTCATGTACGACGGCAAGAAGTCGGTCGCCGAAGGCATCGTTTACGGCGCCCTCGAGACGATCGAAACCAAGACCAAGGCCAACCCGCTCAGCGTGTTCCAGCAGGCCCTTGACAACGTGATGCCTTCGATCGAAGTGCGCTCGCGTCGTGTCGGCGGCGCCACCTACCAGGTGCCCGTCGAAGTGCGCACGTCGCGCCGCCAGGCTCTCGGCATTCGCTGGATCATCTCCGCTGCCCGCGACCGCAACGAGCGAACCATGACCGAGCGTCTCTCGGCTGAGCTGCTCGACGCATCCAACAACCGCGGCAACGCGGTCAAGAAGCGCGAAGACACCCACAAGATGGCGGAAGCCAACCGGGCCTTCTCGCATTACCGCTGGTAGTAGCGGCGAACTTATTCAGGAAGCAGATTAGCTATGCCCCGTCTCCACGCCATTGAGGACTACCGCAACTTCGGCGTCATGGCCCACATTGATGCCGGCAAGACGACGACCACTGAGCGGATTCTCTATTATACCGGCAAAAGCCACAAAATCGGCGAGGTGCATGAAGGCGCCGCGACGATGGATTGGATGGAGCAGGAGCAGGAGCGTGGGATCACCATCACGTCGGCTGCGACCACCGCGTTCTGGAACGGCAAGCGCCTCAACATCATCGACACGCCCGGCCACGTCGACTTCACCATCGAAGTCGAGCGTTCGCTCCGCGTGCTCGACGGCGCCGTCGTCGTGCTCGACGGCAACCAGGGCGTCGAGCCGCAGACCGAGACCGTCTGGCGTCAGGGCGACAAGTACCGCGTGCCGCGCATCGTCTTCGCCAACAAGATGGACAAGATCGGCGCCGACTTCTTCAAGTGCATGGACGACATCAAGACCCGCCTCGGCGCCAAGCCGATCGCAATCCAGCTGCCGATCGGCGCCGAGAACACCTTCAAGGGCGTCGTCGATCTGGTCCGCATGAAGGGCGTGATCTGGGAAGACGAGGCGCTCGGCGCCAACTACAAAGACATCGAAATTCCCGCCGATCTCCTCGAGGATGCGAAGAAGTATCGCGAGATGCTGGTCGAGGCTGCCGTCGAGCTCGACGACACCGCGATGGCCGCCTTCTTCGAAGGCAAGGAGCCGGACGAGGCGCTGCTGAAGAGCCTCATCCGCAAGGCCGTGATCACCGGCGCATTCTTCCCGGTTCTCTGCGGCTCCGCCTTCAAGAACAAGGGCGTACAGCCGCTGCTCGACGCGGTCGTCGATTTCCTGCCGTCGCCGCTCGACGTGCCGCCGATCCACGGCATCAATCCGGACAACGGCGAAGACGTGATCCGCGAGCCGAAAGACGACGCCCCGCTGGCGCTGCTCGGTTTCAAGATCATGGACGACCCCTTCGTCGGCACCATCACCTTCTGCCGCATCTATTCGGGCACGCTGTCGAGCGGCACCGGCGTCATCAACTCGACCAAAGAGCGCAAAGAGCGCATTGGCCGCATGTTGCTGATGCATGCCAACAACCGCGAAGACATCAAGGAAGCCTTTGCCGGCGACATCGTCGCTTTGGCCGGCCTCAAGGAAACCCGTACCGGCGATACGCTTTGCGACCCGAAGTTCCCGGTCATCCTTGAAAAGATGGAATTCCCGGAGCCGGTGATCGAAATCGCCATCGAGCCGAAGTCGAAGGCCGACCAGGAAAAGTTGGGCGTCGCTTTGGCCAAGCTCGCGGCCGAGGATCCGTCCTTCCGCGTCTCGACCGATCACGAAAGCGGCCAGACCATCCTCAAGGGCATGGGCGAACTGCATCTCGACATCAAGGTCGACATTCTTCGCCGGACCTACAAAGTGGACGCCAACATTGGCGCGCCGCAGGTGGCGTTCCGCGAGAAGGTCACGCAGAAGGTCGAGCACACCTACACTCACAAGAAACAGTCGGGTGGTTCGGGCCAGTACGCCGAAGTCAAATTCATCGTCGAGCCGTCGGTGCCGGGCGCGCCGTTCGAATTCGTCAACGACACGGTCGGTGGCGCGGTGCCGAAAGAATACATCCCGGGTGTCGAAAAGGGTCTCGAGTCGGTCCTGGGCTCCGGTCCGCTGGCCGGCTTCCCCGTCGTCGATCTCAAGGTTACGCTGATCGACGGCCGTTATCATGACGTCGACTCGTCGGCTCTCGCCTTCGAAATCGCCTCGCGCGCCGGTTTGCGCGAAGCGATGCAGCGCGCCAAGCCGGTGCTGCTCGAACCGATCATGAAAGTCGAATGCGTGACGCCGGAAGACTACACCGGCTCCGTGATCGGCGACTTGAACTCACGCCGCGGCCAGATTCAGGGCCAGGACATGCGCGGCAACGCCAACGTGATCAATGCGATGGTGCCGCTGATGAACATGTTCGGCTACGTCAATACCCTGCGGTCGATGTCGCAGGGACGCGCCACCTTCACCATGCAATTCGATCA
>JAQSCR010000656.1:0-1203 GCA_029945495.1 Pseudolabrys sp.
GAGGTGCTCGAAGACGTCGCCGACAATCTGTTCAATCCGGATCCCTACTACCAGCAGGGCGGCGACATGGTGCGCTGCGGCGGGCTCGGCTACTCGATCGATGTGTCGAAGCCGATCGGCCAGCGCATTTCCGGCATGACGCATCTCAAGACCGGAAAACCAATCGATCCGCAGCGTGAATACACGGTCGCCGGCTGGGCCAGCGTCAACGAAGGAACCCAGGGGCCCAATATCTGGGACGTGGTGGAGCGCCACGTTGCGTCCGAGAAAACGGTGCGGGTCCAGCCGAACTCGAGTGTGAAAATTTCCGGGATTTGAAGGCTTTCTGACTTACATTCACGAAATAGAATGTGATATAGGGGCACGATAAGGGATATGCCGGGAGGCGCCGATGAGTGACGAAAACGATAGCGCGCGCACCACACGCCGCCGGTTCATGGCGGGCGCGGCCGGCTTGGCCGCAGCCGGTGTCGCCGGCGCGGCACGCGCCGATAGCAAGAACCTGCCGCCGAACGTCGCCGACTGGAGCAAGACGCTCGGCGATGGCGTTGCTGTGCGGCCTTACGGTCATCCGTCGAAGTTCGAGAAGAATGTCATTCGCCGCGACGTGCAGTGGCTCACCGCGAGCCGGGAGTCCTCGGTCAGCTTTACACCATTGCACGAACTCGACGGCATCATCACGCCGAACGGCCTGTGCTTCGAGCGTCATCACGGCGGCATCGCCGAGATCGACCCGAACGACTATCGCCTGGTCATTCATGGCCTGGTCGACAAGCCATTGATCTTCACGCTCGACGACATCAAGCGGCTGCCGCGCGTCAACCGCATCTACTTCCTCGAATGCGCCGCCAATAGCGGCATGGAATGGCGCGGCGCGCAGCTCAATGGCTGCCAATACACGCATGGCATGATCCACACGGTGCAATATACCGGCGTGCCGCTGAAGCTGCTGCTGGAGCAGGCTGGCGTGAAGCCGAACGGCAAATGGCTGCTGGCCGAAGGCGGCGACTCGTCCGGTCTCGATCGCTCGTTGCCGCTGTCGAAGGCGCTCGACGATTGCCTGATCGCCTATCGGCAGAACGGCGAAATGCTGCGGCCGGAGCAGGGCTATCCGGTGCGTCTCGTGGTGCCGGGCTGGCAAGGCAATATGTGGGTGAAATGGCTGCGCCGCATCAAAGTCGGCGATCAGCCCTGGTACACTCG
>JAQSCR010000656.1:1213-6534 GCA_029945495.1 Pseudolabrys sp.
GAGACGGCCAAGTACACCGACCTGATGGAGAACGGCAAGGCGCGCAAGTTCACCTACGTGATGGATGCGAAATCGGTGATTACCTCGCCGTCGCCGCAGGCGCCGATCAAACAGAAGGGCTTCCAGGTCATTTCGGGCCTGGCCTGGTCGGGTCGCGGCAAGATCACGCGTGTCGACGTCTCGCTCGACGGCGGCCGCAATTGGCGCGCTGCCAAGATTGACGGCCCGGTATTCGATAAATGTTGTGTGCGCTTCTACGCCGAGACCGAGTGGACCGGCGAGCCATGGCTGCTGCAATCGCGCGCCATCGACGACACCGGCTATGTGCAGCCGAGCAAGGACGAGTTGCGCAAAATCCGCGGCGTCAATTCTATCTACCACAATAACGGCATCCAGACCTGGGCGCTCAAGGCCAATGGGGAGGTCGAGAATGTCGAGGTCGGTTAGTCTCGTCGTCGCGGCGCTGCTGTTTGCATCGCCGGCGCTGGCGCAAAGCGGCAAGCCGCGTTCCTATGGCATCGGCCAGGCCGCGACGCCCGAGCAGATCGCCGGTTGGGACATTGACGTACGTCCCGATGGCGAGGGCGCCCCTCCGGGCAAAGGGTCGGTGAAGGACGGCGAGAAGATCTATCTCGAACGCTGCGCCGCCTGTCATGGCGAATTCGGCGAGAGCGCCGGGCGCTGGCCGCAGCTGGCGCAGGGCAAGGGCACTCTGGCCTCGAACGATCCGGTGAAGACCGTCGGCTCGTACTTTCCCTATGTATCGAGCGTGTTCGACTATGTCCGCCGCGCTATGCCGTTCGGCGATGCGCAGTCGCTGAAAAACGACGAGCTATATGCGGTCGTCGCCTTCGTGCTCAATCTCAACGACATTGTCGACGACAAGTTCGTGCTGTCGAAGGAAACCTGGTCGCAGGTCAAGATGCCGAACGAGAACGGCTTCTATGATGACGACCGCGAGAAAACCGAAAAGGCATTCTGGAACGCCAAGCCCTGCATGAAGGACTGTGGGCCGCCGGTCAAAATCACCGGGCACGCGGCGGTGATCGACGTCACGCCGGACGACAAGACGCCGCACAAGGGCGGCGTGGAGTAGGCATCTGTCATTCCGGGGCGCCGCGAAGCGGCGGGCCCGGCATCCATACTCACAGACCGGGGTTATGGATTCCGGGTTCGCGGCCTGCGGCCGCGCCCCCCGGAATGACAATGGGTTTTGCCTCCACACCGTCTTTCCCTTATGACTTTGTCCCGAAACTCATCAGTCCGGGACCTCCATGACCAAACTCAATCTTTCCGTCGCCGTCGGCCCCTATGACCGCACGCGGGCACTGATCGACGGCTCGGTGCAGATCGACGGCGTCAATCCGTCCTGCATGACGTTGTCGCCGGAGGAAATCTTTTTCCGCGCTTTTCGCCATGCCGAATTCGACATCTGCGAACTGTCGCTGTCGAGCTTCACGGTCAAGACCGCGCAGGGCGGCGGGCCTTATGTCGGCGTGCCGGCCTTCGTCTCGCGCGCCTTCCGCCACACCTCGATCTATGTGCGCACCGACCGCATCAAGAAGCCGGAAGACCTCAAGGGCAAGCGCGTCGGCGTGCCGGAATATCAGTTGACCGCCAATGTCTGGGCGCGCGCCATTCTGGAGGACGATTACGGCGTCAAGCCGTCCGACATCCAGTGGGTGCGCGGCGGCATTGAGGATGCCGACCGGCCGGAGAAGATCAGCATCAAGCTGCCGTCCGACGTAAAGCTGGAAGACGCGCCTCCCGGCAAGTCGATCTCGGCGATGCTGGCGGAAGGAACAATCGACGGCTTCATCGCGCCGCGGCCGCCGTCGCTGCCGAAGAACACGCCGAATGTCGGCTGGCTGTTTGCCGATCCGGTCGCCGCGGCACAAGACTATTTCAAGCGCACCGGCATTTTCCCGATCATGCATATCGTCGGCGTGCGCCGCACCCTGGCCGAGCAGCACCCGTGGCTGCCGGGCGCGGTGTACAAGGCCTTCGAGCAGTCGAAGGCAGCGGCGCTGACGCTGTTGAACGACACCTCGGCTACCAAGGTCACGCTGCCCTTCGTCGAGGAGAGGCTCGCCGAAGCGCGCGCCTTGATGGGCGAGGATTTCTGGTCCTACGGGATGAACGCCAACCTCAAGACGCTGGAGAGCTTCCTGCGCCATCACCACAGCCAGGGCCTGTCGCCGCGGCTGGTGACGCCGGAGGAGATGTTCCATCCCGGCACGCACGAAGCCTTCAAGATCTAACGGACCGGACCTCGCCCATGGCCACCATCAAGATCCTGAGCGGCGGCGCGCCGAAGGAAGTGTTCCTTGAGTTGACGCCTGCGTTCGAACGGCAATCCGGTCACAAGGTCGATTTCACCTTTGCCGTTCTGTCGGCCCTGCGTGACCAGCTCGCCGCCGGCGGGAAGGCCGACGCGCTGGTCATGCCGACCAACATCCTCGATGGCTATCAGGCGAGCGGCGTCGTGTTCGCCGCGCATCGCGCCGTGCTCGGTCTGGTCAGCGTCAATGCTGTTGTGCGCACCGGGGCGCCCATGCCGGACCTTTCGACGCCGGACAGCGTGCGGCAAGCGATGCTCGATAGCCGCGCCATCGCCCATGCGACGCCGGGCGCGACGCCGAGCGGCACGCATATGGCCAAGGTCATCGACCAACTCGGTATTGCCGAAGCCATGAAGGGCAAGGTCATCCACCGGCCGGCGCTCGAAGGCGGCGTGCAGCTGGTGGCGAGCGGCGAGGCCGAAATCGGCTTTTACCCCAAGAGCGAAGTCATTAATATTGCCGGCCTGGCGTTGGCCGGGCCTTTGCCGGAAGCGATCCAGCTGACGACGATCTACGGCGCCGCCGTGACGACCGCCAGCGCTGCGCCGCAGGCGGCGGCGGCGTTCATTGCCTTCGTTAGCCACCCTGGCCATCGCGCCGTCTGGGCGCAGGCCGGTTTCGACCCGCCGGCTTGAGTGGCCAGCCGTCGAGGCCGCGCCGATCCGTTGGCTCTAGCTTCGCTTGATGCTGTCGAGGCCGCCGAGGCGGCCAACGATGGCATTGGCGCCGATCGACAGGATGAACAGCAC
This sequence comes from Pseudolabrys sp., assembly GCA_029945495.1. GTDB lineage: Bacteria > Pseudomonadota > Alphaproteobacteria > Rhizobiales > Xanthobacteraceae > Pseudolabrys. The sequence continues at coordinate 4,305 of JAQSCR010000656.1, forward strand.
GATCAGCATCGCGTACATGCGCGGCATGTCGAATGTGCTGTAGGCGTTGATAATCAGAAAGCCGATGCCCTTGTTCGACAATTTTGTCTCGGCGAGCAGTGTGCCGATCAGCGCGACGCCGAGGCCCAGCCGCACGCCATTGATGATCGGATGGCGCATCGCCGGCAGGTAGATCTTGAACACCATCTGCGCGGTTGTGGCGCGGAAGCTGTTGCCGACGCGGATCAGCACCTTGTCGATCTGGCGCATGCCGGCGGCGGCCGACAGCGCCACCGGGAAGAAGCATGACAAAGTGCCGAGCGCGATCTTGGAGCCGGGGCCGACGCCGAACCACATGATCATGATCGGGAAGAAGATGATTTTGGGTGTCGGCCCGAGATAATACAAATAGGACTCGAAGGCCTTCGCCAGGAACCGGTTGACGCCGAGCACGATGCCAACCACGAGGCCAAGGCCGCCGCCGATCGCCAGCGCGGCGCCGACTTCGCCGGCGGTGACGGCGAGGTTGAAATAATATTCGCCATGCGCGAGCAGATCGAAGATGGCGTGGCCGATCGCGATCAGCGACGGCACCACGTCGCGATACAGCCAGCCGGAATGCGACAGGAATTCCCAGACCGCAAGAACGGTGAGTATGATGGCGACGCGCAGCAGCGTCACCGGGCCCATCAGCGGCGCCGGCGCGGCCACGGGAGTTATTCGGCTCGTGTCAGCCATCGCTCAGCCTTTTCCAGAACCATGAAGAACAGCACGCTCACGAGAACCACAAAGCAGATTGCGGCATAGGTTCCGGGCAGATCGTAGCGTTCGGCCAGTTCGTTGATGAGCTGGCCGAGCCCGCCGAAATTGATCAGAAACTCGACCCCGACGACGTTGATGAGGGCGAATATCAGGCCGAGACGAATGCCGACGAAGATGGTCGGCAGCGCCGCCGGAAACAGGATTTTCCAGAACTGCTGCGACGGCGTGAGGTTGAAGCTGCGGCCGACATTGACCAGCACCTTGCGGGTGCCGGAAATGCCTTCCAGCGTCTTCAGGATCACCGGCGGCAGCGCCGAGACGAAGCCCATCATGATGATGGTCCAGGCGTTGCGGCCGTAGATCACCAGGAACAGCGGGTAGCACAGCACGACAGGCGCCGAGGCCAGTGCCGCGACCCAGGTCTCGCAAGCCTGCTGCAGCAGCTTGAAGCGGTGCATCAGCACGCCGCCGGCCACACCGAACACGGTCAGCATGACGCCGGCGGTCAGGCATTCGGTCAGCGTCTGGACGAAGCGCGCCAGCACATGCTCTTCGACGATGACACGCGGGAAACTGGCGAAGATTTCCGACGGCGGCGGAATGATGAAGCGGCTGAGCACGCCGGTCTGGATCAGCAGCTCCATGACAACGAAGAACGCCACCAGCGTGCCGAGCCCGGTCAAAGCCGGCAAGGCATTTCGAATAGTCGAATGTCGCGCCGGCGTGGTGGCGGTCGTGCTCATGTCGATGCGCCAGTGTGGTGCAGCGCATGCTCTTCTTCATCGCGCATGCCGCGGCTGGCTTCCTCGCGCAGATCGGCCCAGATTTGTGCGACGTAGCGGCCGAAGGCCTCGCTGCCGACGATTTCCGAGGTGCGCGGTCGCGGCAGGTCGATATCGACGATGCGCTTCACGCGGCCGGGCCGATAGGTCATCACCAGGATGCGGTCGGACATCTGCACCGCTTCGGTGATGTTGTGGGTGATCAGCAGTGTGGTCTGCTTCAACTGCTGCTGGATCTGCAGCACCTTGTCGCCGAGCAGCAGCCTTGTCTGCTCGTCGAGCGCGGCGAAGGGCTCGTCCATCAGCAGGATTTTCGGCTCGGAGGCGAGCGTGCGCGCGAGCGACACGCGCTGGCGCATGCCGCCGGACAGTTCGTTCGGGAAGCGGCTCTCGAATCCGTCGAGGCCGACCAGCGAAATGAAATGCCGCGCGCGTTCGATGCGCTGCGCTTTCGGCATGCCGATCAGTTCGAGCGGGAAGGCGACATTGTCGGTGACGCTGCGCCAGGGGAAGGTCGATTCTTCCTGGAACACCATGCCGATCGATTTGTGCGGTCCGTTGATGGCCTCGCCGGCGACGGTGACATTGCCCTGGGTGTGGCCGAGCAGACCGCCGATGACGTTGAACAGGGTCGATTTGCCGCAGCCGGACGGGCCGATGATCGACAGGAATTCTCCCGGCCGCACGCCGAAGGAAACGTGATCGAC
>JAQSCR010000657.1 GCA_029945495.1 Pseudolabrys sp.
GCCTGACGATCCAGCCTCTGCGCCGACGCTGAGCAGGGTTGAGAGTGCGGCGGCCTTGAAGAGGTCTCCCCAATGATAGTTCACGCCGTCCTCGAGACCGGCAAAGCCTTCGGCGTCGGCACCCGGTTGGCGTTCCAGAACGATTGAGCGGCCGTTCGGCAGTATGAGTCGGTTCCACACGAGGAGAACGCGGCGTTGGCCGAAGCCGACGCTATTGTCATACTGGCCGATCAATCGGGTTCCCTGCGGCACGAGCAGGATGCGGCCGGTGGGGCTGTCATAAACATTCTCAGTCACCTGCGCGGTGATCTGTCCCGGCAGGTCGGAGTGGATACCGGTGATGAGGGCAGCCGGGATCACGGCGCCCGCCTGTAGAATGTTCGGAGAGGCCGGGGCGGCAACGCGATCCGGCGAGACGGTGCGCTTGTCAGGCGCGGCGTTGAGGAAAGCAAGCTGGCGTTCCTGCGCGGACGGAGTGGCCGGTTGCGGCGCCAGGCCGAGACTTGTGAGATCTGGCAGGGCTGGCGGGTTGGTCGAGGCGCCTGCCGTTGCAATGCCCGCAGCCGAGCGTGTTTCCGTGCTGGAGAAGAGCCGGCTTGTCCGGGCGGCATCGAGTTCCTGAAGCTTGCGCTGCTCTTCCGCGCTGATGCCGGGATTCGGTACGGCCTGTCCTCCGTTCTGCGCACTCAGAATTGGCCTGCCTAGATCGCCGGGCAATGGCGGGCCAAGCCGAGGCCCTGTGTAATCGCGTGGCAGCCCGGCGAGCCCATCGGCCGTGGTGCGGTTATCGGTCGAGTAAAGCTCTGTGGCTGATTTTCCGCTGTTGCGAGTCTGAAGGGCGTAGATCAACGCGCCACCGAGGCCGAGGCAAGCGACGAGGCCGATTCCTGCCAGCACCTTGCGCGATAGCCGCGTTACACGCGGCGCATCGGCCCGTAGTCGCATCGGCGCAGGACTGACGGGTTCACCAGTCAGGGGCTGGACGTCATCACCTTCGCCGTCGTCCTCTTTCCGGATTCCAGTGTCACTCACGACGCGGGCCTCCCATCGGTACGTACGATCCGGACACGTTTCTGGGAGCTACCCGAGCCAAGGCGAAGCTCGGCAGCGGCAAAAAGCCGGTCGACGATCATGTGGTTGCCGCGCACGCGGTAGTTCACCAGTTCGGAGGTATTGCCTTCGGGGCCGACGATGAAGAGCGGCGGCATCTCGCCTTGTCCTATGCCGCGCGGGAATTCGATGAAGACCTGTCGACCATCATCAAAGGCGCGCAATGGTCGCCAAGGGGCACGGTCGCCCTCGATCGCGTAGCGGAAGTTGACGGAAGCGAGATCCACGCCGGAGGCGACGGGCCGGGTCGCTTCGGCCTGAACATTCTGGCGGCGGAGCGCGATAAGCTGGTCCTGCGGGTACTGCCAGGATACGGATGCCATATAGGTCCGTTCAGTCGAACGTAGTTCCACATAATAGGTGCGCAGGTTCGTATTGATGACGAGGTTCGTCATCAGCTCCGAGCGGGTCGGCTTGACGAGGATATGAATCTGCTTTGTGTCGCCCGTGCCGCTCTCGGTGTCGCCGATGATCCAGCGCACGGTATCACCGGCGGCGACAGGGCCGGAGCCGACCAGCTGTTCGCCGGGCTGGAGGGCGACGTCAGTGATCTGACCGGGAGCGGTATAGACCTGATAGAGCGCCCCTTGTGTGAACGGATAGACCTGGATGGCGTTGATGAAGCCGTTACGCACCGGCTGCATTCGCGCGGCGGTATTGGCTTGATTGACACGGGCGGCTGGATCGATCAGCTCGGGGGTCGGCTTCGTGCCTGTTCCCGTCACGGGCTTCAACTGGCCGGGCAGTGGAAGAGGGCGCGGGATCTCAACGATCTGCACCGGTGCTGGCGGATCGGCGCTGAGTGTCGCCGGCGCGGCTTCATCGTAAGAAATCTCAGGCGGCTTGAGCGCTGTCGCGCAGCCTGCAAGTGTTGTTGCACAAAGCAGAAGGGCGGCGAATGCCGGCGTCGATTTAGATGTCGGTGTGAATGTGTGAGAAGCCGGTTGTCCGGCTTTCCGGTAATACGGCTTCATTGTCCAAGCTCCCGTGACCAGTTGATGGCGTTGATGTAGATTCCGAGCGGGTTGGCCCGGAGTTTTTCGGCGTCATGCGGCGGCTGCACGACGATGGTGAGGATGGCGGTCCAGCGCGAGGTCTCGGCCAGGGATCCGTCCTGATAGGTCCGCTGGACCCAGGCGACGCGAAAACTATCCGGCGAGGCCCGGATGACGCTGGAGACATCGACAGCGATCTGGCTCTTTCCGATCTTCGAGAAGGGGTCGTTCGAACGGGCATAATCGTTTAGCGCCAGCGCGCCGCGATCGGTCGTGAACTCGTAGGCCCTGAGCCAGTTCTGGCGCACGATGATCGGATCGGCCGGGATCGAGCGGACCTGTTCGATGAAGCGGGCGAGGTGCCAGGCCATCTGCGGATCTGTCGGGAGATAGTCGGCTTGCGACGGAGCAATGGCCTGCGCCTGGCCGAAGCGATCGACCTGCACCACCCAGGGCACGATGTTGCCACGTGCCGATTCCCAGACGAGCGCTGTGGCAAAACCGGCCGAAAGGATCAGTGAGCCGAAGGCCATCAGCCGCCAGTTTTTTGCCTGAACGCGGGCGGAGCCGATGCGCTCATCCCAGACCTGGCTTGCCCGCTGATATGGCGTCTCCGGTTCGGCTGCTTTCCCGAAGTGGGTGGAAGGTCGTTTGAACATTATCGGTCACTTTCAGAGAGGTTGATGGAGGAGCCGCCGCCGTGGGCGTCGCCGGATCGCACGGCATGAGCTGCGGCTGAGACCCCGTGGCTCATGGATTGGGAGCGCTTCATGCGTTTGGCCCAGGCGGGCGGGCCTTCGCCGGATGGCGCAGGAGAAGCGGTCGCGGATTCAGCGGCATCACTGCCGGCAGCACCCGATGTGAAGGCGCCGCCGGTTGCTTCGAAAGCCGATCTTGCGCCGGCGGAGAAGCTCGACTTCATGCTGTCGGCGGCGCGCGATGCCGCGCGCTTCAATGGCGAAATCGCAGCACTGCCACTAGCGCGCGCCACGCTTCCAAGACCGGAGGCAACGCCCGCCGCGCCGGATTGTCCGGCGGCGCCCAGGCTGTAGGCGGTAGATGCCCCGCCAGCCATTGCGGCTCCGCCGCGCGCTGCTGCGGCAGCGCCGCCGGCCAGACTTGCGCCACCGGAAGCGACGGCGCCGACAGCGGCGCCTGCCGCCACGACCGCGCCACCGGCGGCAAGGCCGGTTCCGATGGCGGCGCCCGCGCCGAGTTGCGGGCCACCGGAGACGAGGCCGTTGGCGATGCCGGGGCCGAAAATGCCGAGGCCGAGCAGGGAAAGTGCAGCCAGAACGACGGCCATGGCGTCGTCGATCGTTGGCGTCGCACCGCCGAAGCCCGCAGTAAACTCGGAGAAAAGTGTCGAGCCGATGCCGATGATAACGGCCAGCACCAAAACCTTGATGCCTGACGAGATGACGTTGCCGAGCACCCGCTCGGCCATGAATGCGGATTTGCCAAAGAGGCCAAAGGGGATCAGCACGAAGCCCGCCAGGGTCGATAGTTTGAACTCGATGAGCGTGACGAAGAGCTGGACGGCGAGGACGAAAAAGGCGAGCAGCACCAGCGCCCATGCGAAAAACATGCAGGCGATCTGGATGAAGTTCTCGAAGAACGACCAGTAACCCATGAGGCTGGAAATGGATTCGAGTAGTGGTCGCCCGGCGTCGAGGCCGGTTTGCGCGACCTTGCCGGGACGAAGGAGATCGGCGGTGGTGAAGCCCGTTCCGGAAGCCTTGAGACCGAGACCGGCAAAACTCTCGAAGACAATGCGGGCGAGATTGTTCCAGTTGCCGATCAGGTAGGCGAACACGCCGACGAACAGCGTTTTCTTGATGAGCCGTGCGATGATGTCGTCGTCGGCGCCCCAACTCCAGAACAGGGCGGCGAGCGTCACGTCGATCACGATCAGCGTCGTGGCGATGAACGCGACTTCGCCACCGAGCAGACCGAAGCCGGAATCGATATAGCGGGTGAAGACTTCCAGGAAATGGTCGATGACGCCGGTGCCGCCCATGATGTTATCGCGCCTCGCTTGGTTGGGGATCGACGGCAACGGGCGGGTTCGGAGCGATTTTGGCAGGGGCGGTGTCCACGGCGCTCGATGAGACGGGCGCGGTCGGGAGCCGCTCGGCGGGCCGCGATCCGGGCGCCAGGAATCGTTCGCGGTTGTCCGCCCAGGCACGCAGGCAGACGGCATCATGCTGGCCAGCCTCGCCCAACCTGGCGCAGCGGAACAACTCGCCCCGCAACGGATCGGACGATGTGCTCTCCACGCGGCCAAGGGCGCGAACCGGCGGCGCATCTTCTTTCCGGGTCAGCTCGATCGCTGTCGCGGTGATCGCGACAGCGACGAAGGCGATGGCGCCGAGCCTGGCGAGCGTTTTTCCGTCCATCGCTCGCTCCTCAATTGCCGGTATTGAACATTTTGGCGTTGCCGGGTTGGTAGCCCGCGCCCGGCGTGAGGAAGCGGCGGCGCTGCTCGCGGCCCTGTTCGACGGCGGTGGCCTGCTCGGCAGATTGCAATGCCTGCGCGCGACCATTGGCAGCCATGAGCGCCGTAAGATCCGCCAATTGCTGGGCCTGAAGGGCAAGGAGCTGATTGCCGGCCTGTGTTGCCTGAAGCGCGCCGGTCGCGCCCTGGCTCTGGCCGATCAGCGCCGACATTTGGGCGCGGTTGGTGTCGATGTTGCCAACGACGCCGGCCTGCACGCGCATGGCGTCCTGCAAGCCGCCAACCGTATTCTGCCAGCGTGTCCGCGCATCTACGATGAGCTGCTGGTCCGACGCGGAGATCGAGGCCTTGCCGTAGGTTGACTGGAACGCCCGATCGATTTGCTGCACGTCGAAGGCGATGTTCTGCGCCTGGGCAAGAAGCTGCTGTGTGCGCTGGACGGACTGCTGCAATTGCTGAAGCGAGGAGTATGGCAGGCTCGCAAGGTTGCGGGCCTGGTTGATTAGTCCCTGCGCCTCGTTCTGAAGCGAGGTGATCTGATTGGTGATCTGCTGAAGCGCTCGCGCGGCCGTCAGCACATTCTGCGCATAATTCGACGGATCGAAGACAATGATGGCGTGCGCCGGTGTCGTTATCAGCGGCGAGAGCGCGACAGGTGCGATGAACAGGGCCGCCGCCAAACGCGCAGCGCGAGAGCGGGAAGAGATTGGATTTATCATGGTCGTGTCTCCTGATCGGTTTGAGGGGTGATGTTGGTGAGGTCGGGGATGAGATCGGCGGCCCAACCGAGCGCGCATTCGGCGAGCCATGCCTTGAGGAAGTGGTCTGGCCCCGAATGGGCCAGCACTTCACCGATCAAGGTCTGATGCTGTTTCGATGAGGCGGCGCACAGCGCCAGGGCCACATCGGAGAGGCCCAGCTCGAACAGCCGGTTGCCGCGACGCGACTGGCAGTAATAGTCGCGCTTTGGCATGGCGCGGGCGAGGATCTCAATCTGGCGATCATTGAGGCCGAAGCGGCGATAGATGGCGGTGATCTGCGGCTCGATCGCCCGTTCGTTCGGCAGCAGAAGACGGGTCTGGCAACTCTCGATGATGGCGGGCGCGATGGCGCTTGAATCAATGTCGGAGAGCGACTGCGTGGCGAAGACCACCGACGCATTTTTCTTGCGGAGCGTTTTCAGCCACTCGCGGAGCTGGCCCGCGAAGCCGTCGTCGTCGAGCGCCAGCCAGCCTTCATCGACGATCAGCAGTGTCGGGCGGCCATCAAGGCGGTCCTCAATACGATGGAAGAGATAGGCGAGAACCGCGGCCGCGGCGCCGGTGCCGATCAGACCTTCGGTTTCGAAGACTTGCACCGAAGCTTCGCCAAGATGCTCGGCTTCCGCGTCAAGCAACCGGCCATAAGCGCCGCCGACACAATAGGGTCGAAGCGCCTGTTTCAGGTCATTCGATTGCAGCAGGACCGCGAGGCCGGTGAGGGTGCGTTCATTGACGGGTGCGCTCGCAAGCGACGTCAATGCCGACCATAGATGCTCCTTGACGTCCGGCGTGATCGGCGCACCCTCGCGCGTCAGGATGGCGACGATCCAGTCGGCGGCCCAGGCGCGCTCGGGCACATCATGGATGCGCGCGAGCGGCTGGAGCGAAACGGATGTGGTAGCGCCGTCAGTAAGATCGCCGCCGAGATCGTGCCAGTCGCCGCACATGGCGAGCGCAGCAGCCCGAATGCTTCCGCCAAAATCAAAGGCGAACACCTGACTGCCCTCGTACCGGCGAAATTGCAGCGCCATCAACGCCAGCAGCACCGACTTGCCCGCACCCGTGGGGCCGACGACGAGCGTGTGGCCGACATCGCCGACATGGAGGGAAAACCGGAACGGGGTGGAGCCTTCGGTCTTACCGAAGAGCAGCGGGGGCGCCGCAAAATGCTCATCCCGTTCCGGCCCCGC
>JAQSCR010000658.1 GCA_029945495.1 Pseudolabrys sp.
TCGTGAAGCGATGCTGTTCACCACCCCGGCGGACTTTGTCCGCCAACCCGCCCCTCCAGGGGAGGGTAAAGCTTACGCCGCCTTGCTGGTGCTCGGGTTGGCGGCCGGCAGATCGAGATTGGCGCCCCAGGCGTCGTAACCGTAGAGCCAGGCGGTGTCGCCGCTGGCGTCCTTCATCCAGGTATTGGCGCTGGAAATCGCCTGCACCACAGACGTGCGCGGCTTGCGGTGCGCCTCGTAGCGCTTGAACGCGCCTTCGATGTCGTCGCCCTGCACAGCGTCAAGACAGCGCGCCAGCACGGCGGCGTCTTCGATCGAGGTCGCCGCGCCCTGCGCCATATAGGGCGTCATCGGATGCGCCGAATCGCCGAGCAGCACGACGCGGCCATCGCTCCAGTTCGGCAGCGGCCCGCGCTCGAGGATCGCCCATTTGTGGCAATCCGGGCAGGCACTGAGCACGTTGCGGACATCCTGATGGAAGTCGCCATAGGCCGCGCGCAATTCCTCGACATTGCCCTTGGCCGACCATGATTCCTTGGTCATCCAGTCGGCCTCTTCGGGCACGCTGGTGACGAAATAGAGTTCGCTCTTCGAGCGCGTCGTATAATAAATCACGATATGCCGGTCGGTGCCCCACCACTTGGTACGCGACGGCCCGATATCGAAGCCGCCCATCAGATCGGACTTGAACACCGCGCGATAGGCTATGCGGCCCCGGTGAATCGGCGCATCCGGCCCGACGATGATGTCGCGCACGATCGAGTGCACGCCGTCGGCGCCGATCACCGCATCGGCTGTCGCCGTCGTGCCGTCGGCAAATTTCAACGTGACGATGCCGCCGGCCTGATCGAGGCCGATGAGTTCCTTGTTGAGATGAATGATGTCGGATGGCACGGCGGAAGCCAGCGCGTCGTGCAGATCGGCGCGGTGCATGCAGAGATAGGGCGCGCCGTAGAGCGCCTCCGGCATCGGCAATTCGCGGATGACCTCGCCGCTATAGCCGTCGCGGTTAAGATGCGAGAACGGCGCAAACGCCACCTGGCGCAGGCGCTCCTCGATGCCGATGCCGCGCAGCACCTTCATTGAATTCGGCATCATCTGGATGCCGGCGCCGATGCGGCCGAAACGGCTGGCCTGTTCGAACACCTCGACGTCGATGCCGACCTTGCGCAAGGTCGCGGCGACCGCGAGACCGCCCATGCCGGCGCCGACCACGGCGATTTTGCGTTTCTTCCCGCTCATGTTTCTTCCCGTGACCGCGCGATTGTTCTCGTTTACGCGAAACCATACAGCCTGGCCGGATTGTCCACCAGCAGACGGTGTTGCGTCGCTTCGTCGATCGCGTATTGCGGCACCAGATCGACCAGATCGGCCTCGTCGGCCTCATGCGTCGCGTTCGGGTGCGGGAAATCGGTACCCCACAACACGCGCGACGGGTTCACCTCGACGAGAATGCGCGCAATCGGCACCGCCGCGCTGTAGGGCGGCAGCGAAATGCGCTCGGCGCCGCAGACTTTGATCCAGCAGTTTTCCAGCCGTGAAAGCTCGATCAATTTGCGCAACGGCGCCTGATCGATGCCGGCCGCCGACGGCACGCGGCCCATGTGATCGATGACGAAAGGCAGCGGCAATTTCACCATCATCTCGGACAGCGGCACGACGTCGGGCGCGTCGACATGCAGAACGACATGCCAGCCCAGCCCCTTGATGCGATCGATGACGCGGTCGAACACCTCCATGTCGGGCGCGCCGCCGAGATGCTTGACGAAGTTGAAGCGCGCGCCGCGCACGCCGCCGTCATGCAGCTTCTGGAAATCGACATCGGTGAAGGTATCGTTGACGATGGCGACGCCGCGGTAGCGCGCCGGATCGGAAGCGATGCAGTCGAGCATCGCCGCATTGTCGGTGCCGTGGCAGCTCGCCTGCACGATCACCGCCCGTGACACGCCGAGATGGTCGTGTAGCGCCCGCAGCATTTCCTTGGGCGCGTCTTCGGGCGTGTAGCGGCGGTTCGGCGCATAGGGGAATTTATCGCCTGGCCCGAACACATGGCAATGCGCGTCGGTCGCCCCCGGCGGCAGCGTGAAAAGCGGCTTGCGGCGTTTGGCAAGGAAATCGGGCGGAATCGTCATTTCAGCGACCTCGGCTTGGGTCTTGTTAATCGGCCCGGCTTAACGAATTACGCCTTGCCGGACAACCTATGACAGCGCCGGGATATCTCCCTGAGCCCAACCCGCCATTGTCGCGGCATGAAAATCGGCGAAGGATCCTGCGGCGATCGCCGCCCGCATATCGGCCATCAACTGCTGGTAATAGGCGATGTTGATTGTCGATAGCAAAACTTGGCCGAGGATTTCGTTGGCCTTGGTCAGATGATGCAGGTAGGCGCGCGAATAGGTTCGCGCGTCCGGATGCTGGCTCGCCTCATCGAGCGGCCGATGATCATTGGCGTGCCGTGCATTCGCCAGATTGATTGAACCGAAACGCGTGAACGCGGTACCATGGCGGCCGTTGCGCGTCGGCATGACGCAGTCGAACATGTCGACGCCGCGCGCGACCGCTTCCAGCATGTCGTGCGGCGTGCCGACGCCCATCAGATAGCGCGGCGCCTGCGCCGGCAGCGCCGGCGTGGTCTCCTCGACCACTTTCAGCATCACATCCTGCGGCTCGCCGACCGCCAGCCCGCCAATGGCATAGCCGTGAAAGCCGATATCGGTGAGCGCGCTGGCGCTCTCCTGCCGCAGCGGAATATCGTCGCCGCCCTGGACGATGCCGAACAGCGCATAGCCCTCGCGCGCGCGCGTCTCAAAAGCGCGTTTGGAGCGTTCGGCCCAGCGCAGCGACAGCGCCATGGCGCGGGCGATCTCCTCGCGCGATGCCGGCAGCTTGAGGCACTCATCGAGCTGCATGGTGATGTCGGTGCCGAGCAGCGACTGGATTTCGATCGAGCGCTCGGGCGAAAGCTCATACATCGTGCCGTCGAGATGCGAGCGGAAGGTGACGCCCTGCTCGGTCAGCTTGCGCAAAGTCGCCAGTGACATCACCTGGAAACCGCCGGAATCGGTCAGGATCGGGTGCGGCCAGTTCATGAACTTGTGCAGGCCGCCGAGCGCGGCGACGCGCTCCGCCCCGGGCCGCAGCATCAGATGATAGGTGTTGCCAAGCAGGATTTCCGCGCCGGTCGCCTTAACCGCTTCCGGATAAAGCCCCTTCACGGTCGCCTGGGTGCCGACCGGCATGAAGGCCGGCGTTTGCACGCGGCCGTGCGGCGTCGTCACCTCGCCGCGCCGCGCGGCGCCGGAGGTTTTGATAAGCTTGAAGGAAAAGGGTTCGGACATCAGGCCTCGGGGCAAAGCAGGCACGCATCGCCATACGAGTAGGCGCGCTGCATGGTCTCCAGGCCACTGAAGGCCGCGACCAGCATGAACAAAGTCGAGCGCGGCAGGTGGAAATTGGTCAGCATCAGGTCGACCGCCTTGAAGCGGTAGCCGGGGGTGATGAAGATCGCCGTGTCACCGGCAAAATTGCGGATCTGGCCGTCGGCACCGGCGGCCGTTTCCAGCGTGCGCAGCGCGGTCGAGCCGACGGCGACGATCCGCCCGCCTTTGGCGCGCGCGACGTTGAGCGCCACCGCGGTCTCGGCCGTCACCACGCCGAACTCGGCGTGCATCTTGTGGCCGTCCGTGTCGTCGGCCTTGACCGGCAGGAAGGTGCCGGCGCCGACATGCAGCGTCACCTTGTGGACGCTGACGCCGCGCGCCTCCAGGCGGGCCATCAGCTCCGGCGTGAAGTGCAGGCCGGCCGTGGGGGCCGCCACCGAGCCGTCCTCGCGGGCGAACAGGGTCTGGTAATCGGCTCGGTCCTGGTCGTCCGGCGGGCGTTTGGAGGCGATATAGGGCGGCAGCGGCATCGCGCCGCGCTCGGCGATGGCCTGGTCTAAAATCGGACCAATGAAGGAAAATGAAAGAGTTACCTCGCCTCCTTCATCTTTATGTGAAACTTCAGCATCGAGCTGATCGAGGAAGCAGACCCGCCCCTCCGAGCCGAACCGCAGCGTGTCGCCGACCTGGACCTTCTTGGCGCCAAGGATGAAGGCGCGCCAGTGCGACCCGTCCAGCCGCTTGTGCAAGGTCGCCTCGATCGAAGGCTCGACCTCCCCGCGCCCGATCCGCCGGCCCTTGAGCCGAGCGGCGATCACCTTGCTGTCGTTGACCACCAAGCAATCGCCGGGCTGCAAGAGGTCCGGCAGATCCGCGACGGTGCGGTCTTCCAGCGCCTCCCCGAATGGCCCCGGCCGCACGACCATCAGCCGCGCGCTTTCGCGCGGGCTGGCGGGCCTGAGCGCAATGCGCTCGGGAGGCAGGTCGAAATCGAAGAGATCGGTGCGCATAATCACCCGTCATTCCGGGGCGCGCGCTATGACGCGCGAACCCGGAATCCAGAGCCAAGCTCGGTGACGGGTGCCCCTGGATTCCGGGTTCGCGGGCGAAGGCCCGCGCCCCGGAATGACAATATCCTTACGCCCCCATCGTCGCCTTGATGATCTTGTCGGGGTCCTTGACTGGCTCGCCCTTCTTGATCTTGTCGACGTTGTCCATGCCCTCGATCACGTTACCCCAGGCTGTGTACTGGTTGTCGAGGAAGGTGGCGTCGCCGAAGCAGATGAAGAACTGGCTGTCGCCCGAATCCGGGTTCGACGCGCGGGCCATCGACACGGTGCCGCGCACATGCGGCTCCTTGTTGAACTCGGCCTTCAGCTTCTTGCCGGAGCCGCCCATGCCGGTGCCGTCCGGGCAGCCGGTCTGCGCCATGAAGCCGTCGATGACACGATGGAACACGATGCCGTCATAGAAGCCCTGCTTCACCAGTTCCTTGATGCGCGCGACATGGCCGGGCGCGAGGTCGGGCCGCATCGCGATCACGACGTTGCCCTTGGTGGTTTCCAGCGTCAGCGTGTCTTCGGGTTTTGCCATTTCTTTTCTCTCTTTGAGGATCGGGTTATTTCATATCGGCGGCGACGCGCACCGTCAGCATCTTGTCGGGATCGACGACCGCGCCCGACTGCGAGCCGGGCGGCGCTTTCTTGAGCTTGTCGGCGACATCCATGCCGGAGATCACGTTGCCGATCACGGTATATTGGCCATTGAGGAACGAGGCGTCGGCAAAGCAGATGAAGAACTGCGAATTGCCCGAATTCGGGTCGCCGCCGCGCGCCATGCCGACGACGCCGCGGGTAAACGGCGTCGGCGTGAATTCGGATGCCAGGTTCGGATATTTCGAATTGCCGGTGCCGTTGAAGTTCTTGCCGTCGCCGGTCTGCGCCATGAAGCCGTCCATCACCCGGTGGAACGGCACATTGTTGTAGAAGCCGTCGCGCGCCAGTTGCTTCAGGCGCTCGGCGTGCTTGGGCGCTAAGTCAGTGCGCAGCTTGATGACGATGCGGCCCTTGGTGGTGTCGATCACCAGCGTGTTCTGCGGGTCGGCGCCGGCCGGCAGCTTGGGCGCCTGGGCGAAGGCGGGCGCGGCGCAAACGAGCGCAAGGACAAGGCTGAGAATGCGGATCATGAAAACTCCCGGAAGTCAGGCCAAAAATCAGAACTTGGCGGCGAAGCGTTTTTTCAGCCGGGCCGCGACGGTGGCGGGCACAAAGGCGGAAATGTCGCCGCCCATGCCGGCGATCTGGCGTACCAATGTGGCGGTGATCGGGCGCACCGGGGGCGACGCCGGCAGGAACACGGTCTGCACGCCGGGCGCCATCGCCTCGTTCATGCCGGCCATCTGCATTTCATAGTCGAAGTCGGTGCCGTCGCGCAGGCCCCGGACCAAAATATTGGCCCCGAGCCGCCGCGCCGTCATCACCACCAGATCGTCGAAGGTGATGCAGGCGATTTCGCATTTCGCCTCGCGCGCGATCGGCCCGCAGATTTCTTCCAGCATGGCCAGCCGCTCGTCGGCGGAAAACAACGGCGCCTTGCCGGGATGCACGCCGATCGCCAGCACCAGCTTGTCGGCCAGCCGCACGGCATGACGCACCACATCGACGTGGCCGTTGGTGACAGGGTCAAACGACCCGGCGTAGAGGGCAATCCTCGGCATAAACGGGGTCTACCCCGCCATTTTACCGCCGGCAAGGGCGGCCCGTCGCCTGGCTGTCCCGTTTTGAACCTTTTGCCTGGTCGCCCGTTAGCACCGCGAACCTCTGCGACGTTGAACCTTTTGCCAGGCAGGCGCGACTGATGGTCGTGCCTACCACGGAGCGTCCTCGCCATGCTGAAGATACTCTCAGCCATCCTCGCCGCCGCGGCCATCGCCGCCGTCCTGACCGTACTTCTGGCGCCCGGCGGCACCGTCGACGCCGGCCCCTTGGCCAAGCCTGCCGAGGCGGCGCTGAAGTCCTGCACCCAGCGGCCCTGGCCCTACCTCAATTGCGTCGGCACCCCGCTTGGCAACCAGCGCATCCGCCTGGTCACGACCGACCGCCTCACCCCGTAAGGATTTCGCAG